>NZ_BAAAGU010000074.1:0-27042 GCF_039524635.1 Streptomyces thermocarboxydovorans
CGACCCCACACCGGCATCAGCGGCCGCCCACCAGCCAGCCGCGTCACCAACCTCTCCGAACAGCACACCTAGCCCTCCGGCGGCTGGTAGGGCGGCACGTCCCGGCCCGGCTGGAAGTGCGGGCCCTGACGGATGTGGCGGATGATCACCACCATGTCGATCAGGGTGATCAGCAGGAGCACTCCGCAGGCGATCGCCCAGCCCGGACGGCCCGTGATCGCGAAGGCCACGGTGCCGAAGCCCGTCCACAGGATGCCCCAGAGGCTCAGCCAGAACCGCATCCGCAGCGGACTGCGCGCGGTCCTCGGCTCACTGCCGGTACGTATCACGGTCACCACTCCTGTTCGCAACGTACGCCCCGACGCGGACGCGCACCAGCGATGGGTTCCCGGTTCCGCCCCGGTCCAACTGATGGGCTGGGGGCACGCGGGGATGTACGCCGTCGGGCTGCTCGAACTGGCGGGAGCGGGCGGGCTGCTGGTGCCGGTGCCGCAGTCGGCGGCCGCGGCCGGGCATCAGGGTGAAGGGCGGCACCGTCTGCGGACCGCCCGCCGCCCGCTGAACGAACGGCGCCCGGGATGCCTCGGCCCCCCGGCGCCGTTCGGCGTGTTCAGGGCCGGGGCCTGCCGCCCCGCCCGCCGGCCGCGCCGAAGCCGCCCGGTGCGCCGAGACCGCGCAGGCGTTCCAGCTCGCGGCGGTCGCGCTTGGTCGGACGGCCCGCGCCGCGGTCGCGGATGCCCGCCGCGGCGACGACCTCGCGGGGCGGGGGCGGCGGGGAGTTGTCGATGTAGCACTGGGCGGCCACCGGGGCGCCGACCCGCTTGCGGATCAGCCGCTTGACGACCACCACCCGCTCCCGGCCCTCGTGCCGCAGCCGCACCTCGTCGCCGACGCGGACACTGTGGGCCGGCTTGACCCGCTCGCCGTTCACCCGCACATGCCCGCCCCGGCAGGCGGCAGCGCCCAGTGAACGCGTCTTGATCAGACGTACGGCCCAGATCCAGCTGTCGATGCGGACGTTCTCGCCCGGTTTCGGCCCGGCGGCCTCGGCAGCCGCCACGGCAGCGGCGATCCTGGGATCCGTCCCGTCCTGCTGCACACCCTCGGAAGCCATGCCCCGACCTTATCGGCCACGGCCGGGACTTTCCCCAAATATTTTTTGCAAAAACTCTTTTGCGATCGGTCTTGGCAGTCCTAACCTCGCCGTATGCCCAGTGACGAGCCCGAGACCGGCCACAAGCGCGTCCTTGACCCCGAGCGGGACACCGACGCCCTGAAGGCGCTCACCCACCCGCTGCGCATCCGGCTGCTGGGGCTGCTGCGGCAGGACGGCCCGGCCACCGCCAGCGAGCTGGCCGAGCGGACGGGGGAGTCGTCCGCGTCCACCAGCTACCACCTGCGGGTGCTGGCCAAGTACGCCTTCATCACCGAGGCCGAGCACCGCGACGGGCGCGAGCGCCGCTGGCGGGCGGTGCACTCCGTGACGTCCTGGAGCAACGAGGCGATGGAGTCCTCGGCGGCGGGCCGGGCGTACGTCGGCATGGCGCGGCGGCGGCAGATCGAGCACCTGGTGGCGTCCCTGGACCGGCACGAGGCGGACCTCGCCGAGGGACGGCTCGGCAAGGAGTGGGTCGAACCGTCCGGCATCAGCGACCTGATGCCGCGCCTGACCCCCGAGTCGCTCACCGAGCTGTGGGACGTCGTCTCCCGCACCCTCGACGAGCTCACCGCCCGGGACGCGGACGACCCCCGCGCCCGCCAGGTGGTCCTGTTCACTGCCGGACTGCCCCTCGCCCCGCCTCCCTCCCCGGCCGGGGAGGCGCCGTGACCGAACTGCCCGCGGTCCGGACGGCCCGCCGCCGCTACGTCACCGTCTGCGCCCTCTTCTGGCTGCCGCCGGGCCTGGCCATGGCCCCGCTGGTGCTGCTGTTCACCGAGCGCGGCATGGCCCTCGCCGCCATCGCCGGCTTCTACGCCGCCCACTCCCTCACCGTCTCGGTGCTGGAACTCCCCACCGGCGGCCTCTCCGACGCCATCGGCCGCCGCCCGGTCCTCGCCATGGCCGGTGTCCTCAACACCGGGGCCCTGCTGCTCCACGCCCTGGGCACCACCGCGGCCGCGCTCACCCTCGGCATGGTGCTGATGGGCGCGGGCCGCGCGCTGGCCAGCGGGCCGGCCGAGGCCTGGTACGTGGACACGGTCCAGGCCGCCGCCGGACCCGGCGCCGAACTCCGCACCGGCCTGGCCCGCGGCAGCACCGCCACCTCCGCCGCGCTCGCGGCCGGCATCCTGCTGGGCGGCGCACTGCCCTGGCTGCTCGGCCTGGGCCCCGATCCCGGCGCCCGGCTCACCGAGTCGACCTCCGGACTCGTCCTGCCCCTGTCCGTTCCGGTCCTGCTCGGCGCGGCGGTGGAGATCGTCTTCGTCGCTTACGTCCTCACCGCCCTCCGCGAGCCGCCCCGGCCGCCCGTGACCGTGCGCTCGGTGCTGCGCGGCATCCCGGGCACCGTGCTGAACGGGGCGCGGCCGGCCGCCCGGGACGCGCTGGTCCGCCGCATCCTGCTCAGCACGGCCGCGGCGGGCAGCGCCCTGGCCGCGATCGAACTGCTCATGCCAGGCCGGGCGGTGAGCCTGACCGGCGCGTCGGAGCCGGGCGCGATGCTCTTCGCCGGGCTCGCCTGCGGCGGCTTCGTCTGCTCGGGCCTGGGCAGCCAGCTGGCGCCGCTGCTGGCCCGGCGCACCGGCAGCGGGGAACGGGCGGTCCTGACCGCCCTCAGCGTCTCCACCGCCGGGCTGGTGCTGCTCGGTGTCACCGCCGCCTTCCCCCGGCCGGCCGCGCTCGGCCTGACGGGGGTCGCCGCGGGCTTCGGCCTGGTCTACCTCGGCCTCGGTGCGGCCGCCCCGAACGAGAACACCCTGCTGCACCACCGCGTCACCAGTGACGGCCGGGCCACCGCACTCTCCGTCCAGTCCCTCGCCCAGCAGTCGGCCGGCGCGCTGGCCGGCGTGATCGTCGGGGCGATGAGCCCGGGCCCGTGGCCCTGGCTGCTCACCGCGGGCGTCCTCCTGACCGGCACCCTGCTCTGGCTCCGCCGTAGCGGGACACCGGGCGCCCCCGATCCCGCGCCGGCGACCCGGCACGCCTCCCGAGCCCACTGGCCTACGGTGGACTCATGACCACCAGCGGCGAGCCGGCAGCGGGAAGCACCGGGGACACGACCCTGAGCCCCGCTTCCGCCGCTCTCCCCGCCCGCGCCCTGCACGACCTGGACCGGCGCATCACCGGATGCCGGGCCTGCCCCCGGCTCGTCGCCTGGCGGGAGGAGGTCGCCCGCACCAAGCGGGCCGCCTTCGCCGACTGGACCTACTGGGGCCGCCCCGTCCCCGGCTTCGGCCCGCCGGACGCCCGGCTCGCGATCATCGGCCTGGCTCCCGCCGCCCACGGCGGCAACCGCACCGGCCGGATGTTCACCGGCGACCGCTCCGGAGACGTGCTGTACCAGGCGCTGTACGACGTGGGGCTGGCCTCCCAGCCGACGTCCGTGCACGCCGGCGACGGCCTGGAGCTGTACGGGGTACGCGTGACCGCCCCCGTCCACTGCGCCCCGCCCGCGAACAGGCCCACCCCGCGGGAGCGCGACACCTGCCGCCCCTGGCTCGTCCAGGAACTCCGCCTGCTGCGCCCGACCCTGCGCGCCGCGCTGATCCTCGGCGCCTTCGGCTGGCAGGCGACGCTCCCGGCCCTGGCCGAGGCGGGCTGGACGATCCCCCGCCCCCGCCCCGCCTTCGCCCACGCCGCCCACACCGTCCTCCAGGCCCCCGACGGCCCGGACCTCCACCTCTTCGGCTGCTTCCACGTCAGCCAGCGCAACACCTTCACCGGCCGGCTGACCCCGCCCATGCTCCGCGAGATGCTGCGCTCGGCGGCGGACGCGGCGGGCCTGCCGACCACCGGCAGAACCGTATGAACGAGCCCCGGCACCGCGGTTAAGGTGCACCGATGACCCGTCACGCACACACCGACGACGTCTTCCCCGACACCACCGCCGACCGCCTCGCCGCGCTCCCCGGCGTCCGCGCCGTCACCCTCGGCGGCTCACGGGCCCGGGAAACCGAACGCCCCGACAGCGACTGGGACCTGGCGATCTACTACCGCGGCTCCTTCGACCCCGACGACCTGCGCGCCGTGGGCCGGCAGGGGGAGGTCTCCGAGATCGGCGGCTGGGGCGGCGGCGTCTTCAACGGCGGCGCCTGGCTCACCATCGACGGACGCCGGGTCGACGTCCACTACCGGGACCTCGACGTCGTCGAGCACCAACTGGCCGAGGCCGAGCAGGGACGCTTCCGCGTCGAGCCTCTCCTCTTCCACCTCGCGGGCATCCCCACGTACCTCCTGGTGGCCGAACTGGCCGTCAACCGCGTCCTGCGAGGCGAACTTCCCCGCCCGGACGGCTATCCCCCCGCGCTGCGCCGGAGCGCCCCGCCCCGCTGGTACGGCACCGACACCGCCACCCTCGCCTACGCCAAGGCCGGCCACGCCCCCAAGGGCGCCGTCACCCAGGTGGCCGGCAGCATCGCCGTCGCCGCCACCCACGCCGCCCACGCGATCCTGGCGGCCCGCGGCGAGTGGGTCACCAACGAAAAGGGCCTCCTCCACCGCGCCGGCCTCCCCGGAACCGACACTCTCATCTCCCACCTCACCCCCGACCCGGACTCCCTGACGAACGCCGTCACCGCCACGGAAAAACTCCTCGCGGAAGCCGTCACAGCGGTCCTGCCGACCTGAAGGGTGGCTCGTTCCGTCCCGTCTTCCACTACGACGTGGGCCGGTTGACCGTACGTTCCTGCGCGGGCTCGCCGAGGACCTGCCGATCGAGGAGTGGTTCAACGACGTCGTCTGGCCGGTCGAGTCCAACCTGAGTGAGAAGGATGTCGAGTTGGGGGCGCGGTTGGCATGCGCGGAGATGATCCGGGGCGGTGTCACCTGCTTCGCCGACCACTACTTCGCCATGGACGCGGTGGCCCGGGTGGTCGCCGAGTGCGGGATGCGGGCGCTGCTGGGCGAGGCGTTCTTCTCCTCGCAGGGACCTCAAGGGCGGGAGAAGTCGCTGGAGTTCGCGCTGCGGCATCGCGGGGGTGCGAGCGGGCGGATCACCACGTGCCTCGCCCCGCACGCGCCGTACACCGTGGACGACAACGACCTCGCCGCCACCGCCGGGCTGGCCCGCGAGCACGGTCTGCCGGTGCATCTGCACGCCGCCGAGAACCGCGACCAGACCGAGACCAGCCTGGCCTGGCACGGCGTCACCCCCGTCGAGGTCCTGGAGCGCACCGGCATCCTGGACACCGAGGTGCTGATCGCCCACGGCACCGGCATCGTCGACCGCGACCTGCCGATCCTGGAGTGCGCGGGCGGCCGGGTCGCCGTGGCGAGTGCGCCCCGCGGCTATCTGAAGTTCGCCTGTCCCACCACCACACCCATCCGCGCCCTGCGGGAGCTGGGCATCCCCGTCGGGCTCGCCACGGACGGCGCCGCCTCCAACAACTCCCTCGACGTGTGGGAGTCGATGGCGCTCACCTCGCTCGTCCAGAAGTCCACCGAGGGCGACCCCCGGTGGCTCACCTCCCGGCAGGCGCTGCACCACGCCACCCTGCAGAGCGCCCAGGCGGTCGGGCTCGGTGACAGCGTCGGCAGCATCGCGCCCGGGCGGCGCGCCGACATCGTCCTGGTCGACCTCACCGGGCCGCACACCCAGCCCGTCCACGACCTCGCCGCGACCCTGGTGCACAGCGCCCGCGCCTCGGACGTGCGCACCACGATCGTGGACGGGCGGGTGCTCATGCGGGACCGTGAGCTGCTCACCATCGACGTTCCGGCGGTGGTGCGGGAGCTGCAGGAACGGCTGCCGGCGCTTGTCGACCGCGGTCACGGGCGGCGGATCCAGGAGTACGACGGTCACGGGCGGCGGATCCAGGAGCACGACTCCTGAGATCCAGGAGCACGGCACACCTGAGATCCGCGAGTACGGCACCTGAGGGGAGAAGGCCGGGAGGAGAAAGCCGGGAGGAGAAAGCCGGGAGGAAAATTCTCCGGGCGAGCGATGAGTTCCGGTGCGCGCCGCAGTCACCTTCTGCAACGGGACCGTTGCCCAGGAGGAACCATGCCGCTTCCGGAGATCGTCTCGCGCGCCGAGTGGCGCGCGGCGCGCGAGCGTCTGCTGGCCAAGGAGAAGGCCGTCACCCGCGCCCGGGACGCGCTCAACGCCGAGCGGCGCCGGCTGCCCATGGTCGAGATCGACCGGGAATACGTGTTCGAGGGCGGTGAGGGCAAGGCCGCCCTGCTCGACCTGTTCGAGGGGCGGCAGCAGCTCGTCGTCTACCACTTCATGTTCGCCCCGGAGTGGGACGCCGGATGCCGCAGCTGCTCGGCCTTCCTCGACCAGATCGGGCATCTCGCCCATCTGCATGCCCGCGGCACCACCTTCGCGGTGGTCTCCCGGGCGCCGTTCGTGAAGATCCTGCCGTTCAAGGCGCGGATGGGCTGGGCCATGCCCTGGTACTCGTCGTACCCCGGCGACTTCAACGAGGACTTCGACGTCACCCGGGAACACGAGGGCGAGCTGGTCGAGCGGCCGGGGCTGAGCTGCTTCCTGCGCGACGGCAGCCGCGTCTTCCACACGTACTCGACCTACGAGCGCGGCCTCGACGGGCTGGGCTCCACCACCAGCCTGCTGGACCTCACCGCGCTGGGCCGCCAGGAGGAGTGGGAGGAGCCGAAGGGGCGCGCATCGGCGCTCGGGGCTCCGGCAGGCAGCCCGCGGATCCGCTATCACGACGAGTACGACGACTGATGCGGAAGGTGAGCGTTTAACCCGAAAGGCTGAGACGCGGATCACACGTAGCGGTGAACGGGTGTCAACTACGTCTCAGTACCGTCGCCGGACGAGGCATCCGCCCCATGGTTGGCGTTTAACTCTACGAGTACAGCGCTACATGGAGGTGGCAGAGTGAACGGGCGAACGGTGCTCGAACGCTTTCCCGCAGGTGGGCCGCGTGGGTCCTGGCCGGCGGAGGAGTTCGCGCATGCGAGGCGTCTGGAGGGCCTGCCCGCCGAGGTTGTCATGGACCTCGCATCCGACATGTTCCTGGTGATCGTCCGCAGCGGCGACGACAGCAACGGTGATGCCGCTGCGTGAGGCCATAGAGCCACGCGACGGCAGCGGTGCGGTGCGCCGGGCGCACAGCGGTGCGGTGCGCCGGGCGCCGTCCGTCAGGGCTGGGCGGGGATCGGCCGGGACCAGGTCGGCTCCGTATCCGTCAGACGGCACAGGGCCAGGTAGAGAGGGATCGGCGGTGTGTAGGGGAGCGTGCCGTCGGGGCGGTGGATGAGGCCGGGGACGCCGGGGGCGTCCGGGAGGACCGCGCCGGTGGTGTAGCGGGCCGGAGCCGGCCACTCCATCGCGTAGTCCGAGTCCGACGGGACCAGCCACCACCAGTGCGCCTCGTCGGCGTAGACGCACCCCACGCGGGGCAGGCGGGGCAGGACCAGCGGTCCGAAGCGGGCGGGCACCGCCACCGCGTCGCAGCCCATCGGCGTCGTCATTCCGTCGGGGACGGGCAGACGGCGGGGCGTTCCGGCCGGCTGCGGGCCGGCGGCGCACAGATCGCGCTGCAGGCGGACCAGCGTGTCCAGGCTCAGTACCCGGGCGCCCGTCACACGTGCCCCCCTTCCCGGCGCTGCTGCGGGGGTGCGGGCCTCGTCCCGTTCTCCCGGCGGCGTCCCTCGGCCTCGTTCTCCTCCTCCGAGCCGCCCGCCGGGCCGGGCTTCGGGCGGGCGCCCCAGCCGAGGTCGTCGCGCGGCTCACCGGCGTCGCGCGGGCTGTCGCCCTTGCGCGGCAGCTCGGCCCAGACCAGCAGTCCGGGGCCGTGCTCGTGCGTGCCCCAGGCGTGACACAGGGCGTCTACGAGCAGCAGTCCGCGCCCGTTCTCGTCGTCCGGGTCGGAGCGGGCGTTCGCCTGCGGCAGGCCCGGCGCGCAGCCCTCGTCGCGCACGGCTATGCGCAAGCGCTCGTCGCCGTCGTGCAGCTTGCACACTATGTGGCTGCTCGCCGTGTGCACGATGGCGTTGGTGACCAGTTCGGAGATGACCAGAGCGGCGGTGTCGCAGGTGTCCTCGCACACCGACCAGCCGCTCAGCCGGGCCCTGGTCAGACGTCTGGCCTGAGCGGGAGAACCCGGATGTGCGGCCAGCTCGAAACGGAACCGTCGCTCGGCGGCCGCCCCGGCGGGGCCGGCTCCCGAGGAGGCGCCAAGGGCTGAGGGGCCCGCGGCGGCGTCTGTTCCTAAGGGCACGGACGGAATCACGCTTGCCACTATCGCCCCGGCGGGAACACTTGGCAAGTGGCACTCTGAAAATTGCAGAGTGCTGTGTGACGGTCTGGACAGGCGTGGCACACTGCTCGCAACAGCATCTCGCGCGGCGCCAGTTGAGACCGTCGAACGCCTGTTTCCTGGGAGTTTCAGGGGAATGGGTGTTCGGTTCGGTGGTCTCGCATGGCGCCGCCGGGCTGTACGGATCTTTCGTGGAGGTGGAGCGTGAGCGAACCGCGGTCCGCGCCGACGGTCGGGCAGGTCGTCCTCGGCCGGCGCCTGCTGGACCTGCGGGAACGCGCCGGGCTCAAGCGTGAGGAGGCGGCTCGTATCCTGCGGGTCGCCCCTGCCACCGTACGCCGCATGGAGATGGCCGAGGTCGCCCTCAAGATCCCGTACCTCCAGCTTCTGCTGAAGGCCTACGGCGTCTCCGACGAGGAGGCCGACGCCTTCGTGCAGCTGGCGGAGGAGGCCAACAAGCCCGGCTGGTGGCAGCGCTTCCACGACATCCTGCCCGGCTGGTTCTCGATGTACGTCAGCCTGGAGGGGGCGGCCTCCCTGATCCGCAGCTACGAGCCGCACTTCGTGCCCGGCCTGCTGCAGACCGAGGCGTACGCCCGCGGAGTGCTGCGCTCGGGGGCCATCGGCCAGACGCAGCCCGAGGACATCGAGCGGCATGTCGCCCTGCGCATGCAGCGGCAGGAACTGCTCACCCGCGAGGACGCGCCCCGGCTGTGGGTCGTGATGGACGAGACCGTCCTGCGCCGCCCGGTGGGCGGCCCGGAGGTGATGCGTGCGCAGATCGACAAACTGCTCGAGGCCACGAGACTGCCCAACGTCACGCTGCAGGTCGCCCCGTTCGCGAGCGGCCCGCACCCGGGGACGTACGGGCCGTTCGTGCTGTTCCGGTTCGCCATGCCCGAGCTGCCGGACATGGTCTACAGCGAGTACCTGACGGGTGCCGTCTACCTGGACGCGCGCGCCGAGGTGGCGACCTACCTCGAAGTCATGGACCGCATGGCGGCACAGGCCGCCACGGCACATCGCACGAAGGAGATCCTCCGGGATCTCCGCAAGGAGCTATGAATGAAACGCACCAAACCCCGCCCCCAGCCACTGATCCGACCCCAGCGGATCTACAACGGCATGCCCGCGCGTGAGCTGGGCAGCGAGGGCTGGCACAAGCCGTGGAGCGGCGGCAACGGCGGCAACTGCCTGGAGGCGATGAAGCTGGCGGACGGCCGGGTCGCCGTGCGGCAGTCCACCGACCCGGACGGGCCGGCGCTGATCTACACCGCGGACGAGATGAACGCCTTCATCGAAGGAGCCAAGGCAGGGGAGGCGGACTTCCTGATCTCCTGAGGGTGGCTGACTGCTCTGTCTCCCTTCACTTCTGCTGTCCTTGTCTTGCCTTCCTTGTATTCCTCGTATTCCTCCGCTTCTTCGTCTCCTTCACCGAGCACCACAGAGCACCACGGAATTGATCATTAACAGTTGCAGAGAGTTACGGAGTCCTTCATGACCGGGCAGAACCCCGTCGAGATCGACACGAGCAAACCGCACCCCGCGCGGATGTACGACTGGTATCTCGGCGGCAAGGACAACTATCCGGTCGACGAGGCCATGGGCCGGCAGATGCTGGAGCTCGAACCGCGCGTTCCGGTCATGGCGCGCGTGAACCGGGCGTTCATGCACCGTGCCACCACCTGGCTGGCCCGGGAGGGGATACGCCAGTTCCTCGACATCGGCACCGGCATCCCGACCGAGCCCAACCTCCACCAGGTCGCGCAGCGGATCGCCCCCGAGTCACGCGTCGTCTACTGCGACAACGACCCCATCGTCCTCGCCCACGCTGCGGCACTGCTGCGCGGCACGGACGAGGGCGCGACCGACTATCTGCAGGCCGACGTGCGGGACCCGGACACCATCATGGCCGGCGCGCGCAAGGTCCTCGACTTCGGCCGGCCGATCGCCCTGTCGCTCATCGCGCTGCTGCACTTCGTCCCCGACGAGGACGGCGCGCACGAGCTGGTCGCCCGGCTGGTGTCCGAGCTGCCCTCCGGCAGCTACCTGGTGGTCAGCCACGCGACCGCCGACTTCACACCGGAGGAGTCCCGGGAGGCCACCGAGAAGATGAAGGCCGCCGGGGTCACCCTGGCGCTGCGCTCCCGCGAGGAGTTCGCCCGCTTCTTCACGGGGCTGGAGCTGATCGACCCCGGCATCGAGGTACCCCACCGCTGGCACCCGGAGCTGGGCGACCCGGTCCCCGGTCAGGACGACGGGGTGATCCCGGGCTACGGGGCGGTGGGCCGCAAGCCGTGACCCCCGCAGCACCCACCGGACCGGGCGGTGGGGCCCAGCCCTGAGTTCCGGCACCGCCCGCCCCTGCCGGCGGCCCGTCTCTGCGTGGAGCGGGCCGCCGCAGGTGTTTTGGGGAGCCTGTTGAGGGGGCCTGGCCTGGTGTTTCGGGGTCTGAGGGGTCCGGTGTCCCCGCGGCGTGCATGCGTACGAGGGGGCGGTCGGCTCACACTCGCATGGGGCGGTCGTACGGGCCTATGGGGGCCGGGAGGCG
Organism: Streptomyces thermocarboxydovorans; assembly: GCF_039524635.1. Taxonomy (NCBI): domain Bacteria; kingdom Bacillati; phylum Actinomycetota; class Actinomycetes; order Kitasatosporales; family Streptomycetaceae; genus Streptomyces; species Streptomyces thermocarboxydovorans. Next base: position 10,943 of record NZ_BAAAGU010000074.1, read on the forward strand.
GGTGAAGCCGCCGGTGAGGTGGCGGTCGACGGCTGCTGCGACCGCGCGGCCCTCGGCGATGGCCCAGACGATCAGAGACTGTCCGCGGGCCGCGTCGCCGGCCGCGAAGACTCCCGGCACGTTGGTGGCGAAGTCCTGGTCGCGGGCGATCGTACCGTTGGGGGCCATGGCCAGGCCCAGCTGGTCGATCAGGCCGTCGCTCCGGTCGGGGCCGGAGAAGCCGAGGGCCAGCAGGACGAGATCGGCCGGCAGGGCCCGTTCGGTGCCGGGCACGGGACGGCGCTGTTCGTCCACTTCCACCAGGTGCAGCCACCGCACATGGCCGTCCTCGTCGCCGGAGAACCGCAGCGTCGACGCCGCGAACAGCCGCGCGTCCGCGTCCGCCAGCTGGGCGGTCCGCAGATCACGGGCCTCCTCGTGCGCGGGGGACACCCGGTAGACCTTCGGGTAGGTCGGCCAGGGCTCGCGCTCCTCGTCGCGCTCGGTGCCGGGCTGGGGGTAGATGTCGAGCTGCGTCACGGACGCGGCGCCCTCCCGCACCGCCGTACCCAGGCAGTCCGCGCCGGTGTCGCCGCCGCCGACGATGACCACGTGCTTGCCGGCCGCCGACAGCGGCGAGGTCTTCAGATCGCCCTCGCACACCCGGTTGGCCAGCGGCAGATACTCCATCGCCTGGTGAATGCCGGCCAGCTCCCGACCGGGTACGGGGAGTTCACGCCAGGCCGTCGCCCCCGTGGCGATCACCACGGTGTCGTAGCGCGTCCGCAGCTCGGCCGGGTCCACATCGCGCCCGACCGCCGTGGACGTACGGAACTTCGTCCCCTCGGCTGTCATCTGCTCGATCCGGCGCTCCAGATGCCGCTTCTCCATCTTGAACGCGGGGATGCCGTACCGCATCAGTCCGCCGATGCGGTCGTCCCGCTCGTACACGGCGACCGTGTGACCCGCCCGGGTCAGCTGCTGGGCCGCGGCCAGACCGGTCGGACCCGAGCCGATCACCGCGACCGTGCGCCCCGACAGCCGGTCCGGGGGAGCGGGTTGCGCGAAGCCCTCCTCCCAGGCACGGTCGGCGATGGCGCACTCGACGTTCTTGATGGTGACCGCCGGCTGGTTGATGGCGAGCACGCACCCCGCCTCGCAGGGCGCCGGGCACAGCCGTCCGGTGAACTCCGGGAAGTTGTTCGTGGCGTGCAGCCGCTCCGCCGCCGCCCGCCAGTCCTCGCGCGAGACCAGATCGTTCCACTCGGGGATCAGATTGCCCAGCGGACAGGCCTCGTGGCAGAACGGGATCCCGCAGTCCATGCAGCGGTCGGCCTGCTTGCTGATGATCGGCAGCAGCGCTCCCGGGACGTAGACCTCGTCCCAGTCCCGTACCCGCTCCTCGACGGGCCGGCGCGGCCAGTCCTGGCGGGGAGTGGTGAGGAAACCCTTGGGATCGGCCATGGCCGTCTTCCTAGCGTGCGAGGGTGACAGGCCGTGCGTCGTCGGGCGGCGCTCCTCCCGACACGATACGTCGCCTCCCGCGCACCCGCAGCGCGCGCGACAGCGCCTTTCGTGCGGCGATGCGCCTGGTGACCGGGGCGCCGGTCGGCGTGGTGAGCGGCGCGGCAGTCGGTGTGGTGACCTGCGCTGCGTTGCGCGCCGGGTCCGGCGGGTGCGGCCGGGGCCCGTCGTCAGGTGCCGGGGCCCGCCGTCAGGTCAGGGCGAGGAGGTAGGAGAGCGCCGCACCGGCCGAGGCGACCGTACGGACGTGGTTCCACGCCGTCCACTCGCGCACATAGCCCGGCCAGAATGAGGCCGCCTCCCGTGTGCCCGGCTCCAGCTTGGCCAGCGCGTCGTTGCGCGGCACGTTCGCGGCGATGGTGACCCCGAACGAACCGAACAGATACAGCGCGCTGCCGATCAGCAGCTCGGCCGTGCCGCCGTCCGGCCACAGCACGAACGTCACCACGGCTATCACCGCGCACAGCACCGCCGAGCCGGTGAACACTGCCATGAAGGCCGCCGTCACCGCCGCCACGTTGATCGCCTGCATCGCCGACACGCCCTGGGCCGGCGGCAGCGCGGCGAGACCCTTCATCACGAAGCTCGAGAAGGCGTAGAAGACTCCCGCCACCAGTCCCGTGCCCAGCACGCCCAGCACCGTCAGCACGAAGTACGGTCCGTCGATCACGTCGTCATCTCCCCGTCGTCAGCCGCGCCCGCTTCCCGGAAATCTCCGTCATCCCCAGTCAAGTCCCCGTATCCGTGCCGGACCATGGCCGGCCGTCGCGGGGGCATACGCGTACGTCCACATGTGATCCCTCGCGTCCCTCCTCACCCGGCGGAGCCGAGGCCCGCCCCCTGCCAGCTCCGCAGGACCGTCTCCACGGCGGCGGCGATCCTGCGGCGGGCCTCGTGGCGGGGCACGCCGCTCATCAGCAGCCGGTCGTACGGGGTGTCCAGATGGCGCACGGACGCCACGACCGCCGAGATCACCGCGCCCTCCGACAGGGCCCGTCCCGCCGCGCTCCGGCCCACCCGGCCGCTGCCGCGCGCCGAGGCGTGCCCGGCGATGGCCCGGGCCCGCTCCTCGGGACAGCCGGGATACAGCCGCCGGATCTCCGCCGCGAAGGCCGCGGTGAAGCGCACGTCCTCGGCCGCCCGCCGCCGCGCGTCCCGCGCCCGGCGCCTGCGGCGGGCCTCGGCGTCCGCAAGGCACCGCTGCTCGGCCCGGGCCAGCGCATCCTCCTCGACCAGGACCCCCTGCCGCTCGTACCGGCCCTTGCGCCGGTTGAACCGCACGACAACCGCCGACAGCCTGCTCTCCTCCCGCGCCCTGCGGGTGAGCGCCGGGTCCCCGCGCGGCAGGAAGACCAGATGGTCCAGGTCGGCGCAGTCCAGGCAGCGCGGCACCCCGTTCTCCATGACGAGCAGCGGCAGCGGACCGCGCCGGCAGGCCGAACAGTGCCGCCGGCCGAGCGGCTGGTGCACGACAAGTCCGGCATGCGGAGGGGGAGTTGTGCGGGAGGCCATGCTCTTCTCCTTCCCGTCGGCAGGGGGTGGCCCCACGTCCCGCGCGGCGCGCGGCCCGTCCTGTGGGCCGGCGCCCGGCACACCGCGCCACACGCGCCGGGGGCGGCGCATCATGGGGCGTGTGCGACTCGAAGCGATCACCTGGGACCGGCTCGGCGACCTCCTCGCCGAGCGCCTGCTCGGGCTGCGGGCGGCCGACGGCGGTCCCTGGCTGCGGGCCGCCTTCGACGGAGCACCGGCTGCCCGGCCCGGCGATCTCGCCGAACGCGTCGCCGAGGCGCTGCGGGTATGCGGCCGCCCCTCGCTGGTCGTCGGTACGGACGGATTCTGGCGGCCCGCCTCGCTCCGCCTCGAGCACGGCCACCGGGACGTGGACTCCTACTACGAGGGCTGGTACGACACCGGCGCGCTGTGGCGGGAGGTGTTCGGGCCTCTCGAACCCGGCGGCAGCGGCCGCGTCCTGCCCGACCTGCGGGACCCGGTCACGGACCGTTCCACCCGCAGCCCCTACGTCGAACTCCCTCCGGGCGGCGTGCTGTTGCTGCATGGTCCTTTCCTGCTGCGTCATTGGTTCCCCTTCGATCTGAGCGTCCACCTCCTGCTCTCCCCGGGCGCGCTGCGCCGCCGGACACCGGAGCCGGAGCGGTGGACGCTGCCGGCCTTCGAGCGCTACGAGCGGGAGACCGGTCCGGCGGAGACGGCCGATGTGCTGATCCGTGCCGACGACCCGCGCCGCCCGGCCTGGCGCGGCTGAGCAGTCTCCGGACGGGTATGTGCGGCCTGGTGAATCCCCGGACGGAGGGCGCCACCAGGCAAATCCCCGGACAGGAACGCGCGACCGGGTCGAGCCCCGTACGGGACGCGCCTCCAGATGACGCCTGCGGCCCCTGCCCTCCGGGTGCCGCGGGCGCGGTGAGCCGAGACAATGAGAGGCGCCGGGACTCGCGGCGTGTTCCGCGCTGCGCCGGCCGTCCGGCAACGGGAGGTATTCGATGACCACCGCCGGAGACATCATGCACCGCGGCGCCCAGTGGATCCCCGCCCACGAAACCCTCGACCGCGCCGCTCAGTTGATGCGGGAACTGAACGTCGGTGCCCTGCCCATCAGCGACGAGAACGAGCGGCTGTGCGGCATCCTCACCGACCGTGACATCGTCGTCGACTGTGTCGCCAGGGGCCAGGATCCCGCCCGGGTCACCGCTGGCGACCTGGCCAAGGGCACACCCCGCTGGATCGACGCCGGTGCCGACATCAGCGAGGTGCTCAGCGAGATGCAGACCCACCGCATCCGCCGGCTCCCCGTGGTCCAGGACAAACGGCTGGTCGGCATGATCAGCGAAGCCGACCTGGCCCAGCACCTGGCGGACGACCAGCTGGCCTCCTGGGCGGAGAGCGTGTACGCCAGGACGACCGCCTGACCCACACCGGCCCCGTACTGCGATCCGTGCCGGCGCCGGCCGGCCCGGACCGCGGGCCGCTCAGAGCCAGCGGCTGCGGCGGAACGCCCGGTACAGCAGCAGGCACGCCACCGATATGACGCCGATGACCATGCCGTAGCCGTACCGCCAGCGCAGCTCCGGCATGTGGTCGAAGTTCATCCCGTACACACCGCAGACCATCGTCGGCACCGCCACGATCGCGGCCCAGGCGGTGATCTTCCGCATGTCCTCGTTCTGCGCGACCGTGACCTGTGCCAGGTGCGCCTGCAGGATCGAGTTGATCAGCTCGTCGAAGGAGGCTATCTGCTCCTTCGCCCGCTGCAGATGGTCCGCCACGTCGCGGAAGTACGCCTGTATGTCCGGGGCGATCACCCGGGCCGGCCGGGTGGCGAGCTCCTCCAGCGGGCGGTCGAGCGGCACCACGGCCCGCTTCAGCTCGAGGAGTTCACGCTTGAGCTGGTAGATGCGGCCCGGATCGACCCGCGCGCCGTGCTCGGCGAAGACGTCGCTCTCGACATGGTCGATGTCGAGCTGCACCGAGTCGATGACCCGCAGATAGTCGTCCACTACGTGGTCCGCGATCGCGTGCAGCACCGCGGACGGCCCCAGGGCGAGCTGCTGCCGGTCGGACTCCAGGTCCTCGCGCACCGGACCCAGCGAGCCGTGCCGGCCGTGCCGCACCGTGACGACGAAGTCCGGGCCGAGGAACACCATGATCTCGCCGGTGTCCACCACCTCGCTGGTGGCGGTGAGCTCCTCGTGCTCGACGTAGCAGACCGTCTTGAACACCGCGAAGAGCGTCTCCCCGTACCGCTCCAGCTTGGGGCGCTGATGGGCCTCGACCGCGTCCTCCACCGCCAGCGGATGCAGGTCGAACAGCTCGGCGACGCCAGTGAACTCCTCGTCCGCCGGCTCGTGCAGCCCCAGCCAGACGAAACCCTCGCCGCTCTTGCGCACCTGCCGCACGGCCTCCACCAGGTCGCCGCTCGCCGCCGTGCGCACACCGTCCCGGTAGGTCACGCAGTTGACCACCGAGGAGCCGAGCGGCGAGCGGGCCGGGTGGCTCAGGTCCACGCGTGGCCGGCGCCGGGTCAGCCGGGCGACTCTGCGCAGTCCGGCGACCCTGCCGAGACTGGTGACCTTCCGCAGTTGTGCTGCCCTCGACATCCGGCTCTCCTCGCGTGGTTCCCCCGCGCAGCGTCCGCGCTCCGCGCCTTGGCGAGCAGTCTGCCAGCACGGCCCGACCCGCGTGCGGGCCTGTGGATAGGGCTCGTTCCGCTTTGTTCCCGGCTGTGGACGAACCCTTGTTGCCGGCTGTGGACGAACCGAGTCCGGCCGCGTTCTCGCCGCGTCGCCCACCGAGGACAAGCCGGGCAAATGGAATGATCGCATCATGATGCGAACCGACGGGAACGTGCTCCACCACCGGCAGTCCGAGGCGGCGGAGGGCCACGACGCCTTCGCCGCCCTGTACGACCCCACGACGATCCGGCATCTCGAGACCGTCGGGGTCCGCCCCGGCTGGCGCTGCTGGGAGATCGGCGGCGGCCCCTCCCTGGTCTTCTGGCTGGCCAAGCGGGTCGGGCCGACCGGCCGGGTGCTGGCGACCTCGACCGACACCACCCGGCCCGCCCCCGCCGCCCGCCCGCCGGTGGAGGTCCTGAACCACGACATCGCGTCCGGCGAACCTCCTGGGGAGGGCTTCGACCTGGTGCACGCCCGGCTCCCGCTCGTGGCGGCGGCCGACCGCGAAGGGGCGGTCCGCACCATGGCCGCCGCCCTGCGCCCCGGCGGACATCTGCTGATCGAGGACACCGACCCCGAGCTCCAGCCCCTCGCCTGCCCCGACGAGCACGGCCCCGAGGAGCGGCTCGCCAACCGGCTGCGGCACGGCATCCACGAGCTCCGCACGAAGCGCGGCCAGAGCCCCGCCCAGGGCCGCGTCCTGCCCCGCCTGCTGCGGCAGGCCGGCCTCACCGACGTCAGGGCCGACGCGTACGTGCCGCTCGCCGACCCGGCCTGCGCCACGCTGGAGTCCGTCACCGTCCGGCTGTTCGGCGACCGGCTCCTCGTGGCGGGACTGGCCACCGCAGGGGACATCGACGAGCACCTCGGCAACCTCGCCTCGGGCCGGCTGGACCTGTCGGCCGCACCGCTGGTCTCCGCCCGGGGACGCAAGTCGCAGGAGCCCAAGGCTTTGTGAGGACGCTTGAGCCCCCGCGGGCCGAGGTCTCGCTGGACCAAGCCGGAGTTCAAGCTGGGCCAAGGCCGGGTCTTGCCGGGCCAAGCCGAGGCCTCACCGGACCACGGCCGAGGTCTCCCTGGACCAAGCCGAGGCCTCACCGGACCACGGCCGAGGCCTCCCTGGACCAAGCCAGAGGTCTCGCGGACCACGGCCGATCATGGCCGAAATCTTGCGGAACAGGCGTCAGAGCCGCGCCGGAGGCCGGCCGCCCACGTGTTCCACCGCCCGCGCGCCCGCCGCGCACCCGCGTGCCGCCGCCTCCTCCGGCTCCGCACCCTCCAGCAGAGCCGCGAGGAAGGCACCGGTGAAGGCGTCGCCGGCGCCCGTGGTGTCCCGCGGCACCGCCCGCACGGCCGGGACATGGGCGTAGACCGCTCCCGAACGCGCCAGCAGCGCGCCGCGCGCACCCTGCTTGGTCACCACCAGCGGGACGCTCCGGCTGAGCCGGGCCGTCGCCTCCGCAACGTCGGACAGCCCGGTGAGCAGGCAGGCCTCGTCGCGGCTGGGCAGCAGCACGTCCACACCGCCGACCAGCGCCAGGCACCGCTCGGTGCCCAGCCGCGTGATGAACCCGGCCGAGGCCGGATCCAGGCTCACCGGCACGTCCCGTGCGCGGGCGGCCTTCATGGCCACCGTCACGAACTCCCGGCCGCTCTCGCTGAACAGCAGATAGCCCGACAGATGCAGCCGGGCCACTCCGTCCAGCAACGCGTCGGACCAGTCGGCCGGTTCGAGCCGCAGCGAGGCACCGCTGTCGGTGAGGAACGTCCGCTCGGCCCTGGCGCCCTCGTCGACCAGACAGATCACCGTGCCGGTGGGCGCCTCCTCGTCGACGACGAGAGCCGGGCGCACGCCGCATGCCGTCAGCGCCCGCTCGTGCCACTCCGCCTCGTCCGCGCCGACCCGCCCCAGCAGCCGTACGTCCGCACCGCCCCGACGTGCCGCCCAGCAGGCCACATTGGCGCCCGCACCGCCCGGCACCCGCCGGACGGAGGCCGTGGTGTCCGTGCCCGGGGCCAGCGGGCCCCGGTGCCGGGCGACGACATCCGTGATCACATCACCGGCGACCAGCAGCGCTCCCGCGCGGCCCACCGTCACTCCCCGGCGTTCCAGGCCGCCGCGATCCGTGCCGCCAGGCGCACATTGCCCCGCACCGCCGCGAGATTGGCGGCGAGGGAGGCGCCGGCGGTGTGCCGCACCAGGTAGTCGAGCAGGAAGGGCGTGACCGCCTGCCCCATGACGCCCTCCCGCTCGCAGGCGTGCAGCGCCTCGGCGAGCACACGGTCGTGCAGCGCCGGGTCCAGCTGCTCGTCCTCCGGCACGGGATGCGCCACGATCAGCGCCGACTCGGGTCCGCCGAGCGCGTCCTGCGCCCGCATGACCCGGGCCACCTGCTCCGGGGTGTCCAGCCGCCAGTCCACCGGATGCCCGGAGTCCGACAGATAGAAGCCGGGGAAGCGGTCCGTGCCGTACCCGGCGACCGCGACGCCCAGGGTCTCCAGCCGTTGCAGCGTCGCCGGCACGTCCAGGATCGACTTCACGCCCGCGCACACCACCGTGATCCGGGTGTGCGCCAGCAGCGACAGATCGGCCGACTCGTCCTGCGTCACCGTCCACTGCCGGTGTACCCCGCCCAGACCGCCGGTCGCGAACACCCGCACGCCCGCCCGGGCGGCGAGCAGCGCGGTCGCCGACACGGTGGTGGCCCCGCTCGCCCCCGAGGTCACCGCGAGCGGCAGATCCCGGAGGCCCAGCTTGCGTATCCCGTCCTCGCTCGCGACCCGCTCCAGCTGGTCCTTGTCCAGACCGATGTGCGGCGAGCCGTCCAGCACGGCGATCGTCGCCGGCACGGCACCCTCCTGCCGGACGGCGTCCTCCAGCTCCGCCGCCACCTGCAGATTGCGCGGCCGGGGCAGCCCGTGCGCGATGATCGTGGATTCCAGGGCCACCACCGGCCGGCCGGACGCGAGCGCCTCCCGCACCTCATCGGACACCGTGAGCACCACTGGTCTGCCTCCCGTCTGCCGCCCTTCCCTCATCTCTGGCGGGCCGGGCGCCCGATCAAACCCCTTGCACGGCGTCCCGGAGATCGCGGAGCCTGGACGTATGACCGAAAACACGACGGACGATCATCCGACGGACGCAACACACACGGCACGCCTCGATCACATCGTCCTCTGGGTGCGCGACCCCGTCGCCGCGGCCGGCTTCTACGAGAAGGCGGTCGGCCTGGAGCCCGTCCGGCTCCCCGACTACTCCGCGGGCGAGGCGCCCTTCCCGTCGGTGCGGGTCAACGAGGAGACCATCCTCGACCTGATGCCGGTGGCCAAGGCGGAGCGGATGACGACGCTTCCCGGCGCGGCGGAGAGCGCCGGCCACCCCGTGAACCACGTCTGCCTGTCCCTGACGGCCCCCGCCTTCGACGCGCTGCGCACCCGCCTGGCGGAGCAGGGCGTACCGATGACGGACATCGGCCACGACTCCTTCGGCGCCCGCGGCCTGGCCCGGCGCAGCTTCTACTTCCGCGACCCCGACGGCAACGTCTTCGAGGCGCGCCACTACGACTGATGCGCCCCTGACGCCCTGCCCGAGCCTCAGAACAGCGGCTCGGGCAGCACCCCTTCGAGCGCCAGCAGCCGCCGCTTGGTCTCCAGACCGCCCCCGAACCCGCCGATGCCGCCGCCGCTCTCCACCACCCGGTGGCAGGGCACCACCACCGGCAGCGGATTGGCCCCCATCGCCATGCCCACCGCCTGTGCGGCACCGGGCTGACCGACCCGCCCGGCCAGGTCGCCGTAGCCGACCACCGTGCCGTACGGGACGCCGGAGGCCAGCTCCTGCAGCACCTCGCGGTTGAAGCCGGAGATCAGCGACCAGTCCAGCGGCAGCTCGAACTCCTTCCGCTCACCGGCGAAGTAGGCGCGGACCTGGCGTATCGCCTCGGCCAGCAGCGGTGCGCCGGGCTCCTCTACCGGCTCATCGCCGAACCGCGACGCGAGCCGCCGCAAGGCCGCCTCGCGCACCGCGTCGGTCGCGTGGAAGACGACGTTGACCAGGCCCCTGCGGGTCGCCGCCAGCAGCAGCGGGCCGATGCCGGTGTCCACGACGGCCCACACGACCCGCTGCTCGTCCTGCCCATGGCTGTCCATGCGGCCCACCGTACGACCCGCCACTGACAACGCGACGCTCAGCGGCTCAGAGCCGCCTGCAACCGGACGCGGCGCTCAGCGGTCACCAGCCACCGGCAGCCGGCCGCGGTGCAGCGGCCAGGAGCCGCCGACAGCAGGACGCGACGGTCAGCGGCCACCAGCCACCGGCATCAGAACGCCGCGCTCAGCCGCCCACCGCGTCCCGCACCACGTCCGGCGCGTTGCTGATGATCCCGTCCATCCCGAAGCCGGCCACCCGCCGGGCCGCGGCCGGGTCGTCCACGGTCCAGGTGAAGACCTCCATCCGCCTGCCGTGCGCGCCCCGGAAGGCCTGGACGGCCGTGACATAGCCGGCGGAGAGCGAGCCGTGCGGGGGATTGATCTGATCGGTGAAGCTCGCGTACGCGGGCAGGTCGGCCACCGCCGGCGTGCCCAGGAAGCCCGTCTTGACGGCCGGCTTCAGCTCATGCACGGTGCGCACGCTGTCGGCGCTGAAGCTCTGCACGATCAGCCGCCTCCTGGTGTGCCACCGGTCCAGCCAGCCCTCGTTGCCGAGGACCTTGAGGGTGTCACGCTCGATGCCGGGATACAGCTGAGGATGCTTGATCTCCAGCAGCAGCTTCTGATGGTGCCGCTCCACCCGGTGGAGGTACTGCTCGAGCGTCGGCACACGGGCGCCCGCGTACTCGGGGCCGAACCAGCTGCCCGCGTCCAGCCGGGCGATCTCCGCGGCCGTGAAGTCCTTCACCTTCCACGGAGCCCGGTCGGGGAAGACCTCCTCGACATCGGTGGTGCGCCGCAGATTGTCGTCGTGCAGCACCACCAGTTCACCGTCCTTGGTGCGCTGGACGTCGTTCTCCACCCAGTCGATGCCCAGCTCGGCCGCCTTGTCCACGGCCTCCAGGGTGTTCTCGGGCGCGTAGGCGGAGGCACCGCGGTGCGCGATGACCTCGGGACGCCACCGTCCGTCGCCCGTGGCACCGACGGGGGAGGCGGACAGCAGAAGGGCGGTGATGCTCAGGAGCGCGGTGGTCGAGGCGGCTACAGCGCGCAGATGCATGCGTACTCCTCGCGTCGTCTGACGATCCGATGTCACGGACGGATCAACAGTGACAGCAGAGGGTCAACGAGAAGCAGGCGCAGGATGGACAGACATTGAACGGCTGTCGCCGCACTCCGCACACTGGTGCCGCACAAGTGAGGCAAGGGCGTGTTTCTTTGCCGGAAAATCGTTCGACCTGCCGGTGGGGGCCATACTCTCTGCGTCAACCCCGACCGCCCACGCGGTCCTGGGAGGGTGCTTCCATCGGGAATTCCGGGACGCAAAGGGCGGAAGGGCAGCCGCGCATGCAAGGCACGGTCGACGGATTCAGCTACGGTCTGGTCACACCGCTGGTGGCGTACCTCACGGCCTGCCTCGGCGGCGCCCTGGGCCTGCGCTGCACCACCCGGTGCATGGCCGTCACCGGAGCCTGGCGCGCCGGCCTGCTCGCGCTGGGCGCGGCCGCCCTCGGCTCGGGCATATGGACCATGCACTTCATCGCGATGACGGGCTTCACCGTCAAGGGCACGACGCTCCACCACGACCGGGCGATGACCTTCGCGAGCCTGGCCCTCGCCATCGCCATGGCGGGCGTCGGGATCTTCATCGTCGGCTACCGGGGCGCCACCGGCGCCGCCCTGTTCACCGGCGGCACCATCACCGGCCTCGGCATCGCCTCGATGCACTATCTGGGCATGGCCAGTATCAGCCTCGACGGGGAACTGGAGTACAACACCCTCACCGTCGCCGCCTCCGTCGTCATCGCCATGGCCGCCGCCACCGCCGCGCTGTGGGCGGCCGGGCAGGTCAAGGGCTTCCTGTGGAGCGTCGGCGCGAGCCTTGTCATGGGGCTCGCGGTCACCGGCGCGCACTACACCGGCATGGCCGCCCTCACCGTCCACGTCCACGGCACGTCCGCCCCGGCTACCGGCGAGTCCGCCGGCGCCCTGCTCGCGCCGATGCTGATCGGCCCGCTGGCCCTGCTGGTCCTGGCCGGCGTCGTGGTGATCCTCGACCCGATGATGATCTCGGGACCGAAGGCCGTCCCGGCCGGCCGGCGGCCCGGCGTCCCCGCCCACCCCGCGGCTCACTCCGCACCCCACCCCACGCCGACCAGGCGCCGCCTGCGCTACCGGGGCCCGATGGAGCACCGCACCCGCACCCCGCAGCAGCGCTGACCGGACGGTCCGCCACCGCCGGCCGGCCCCCGCCCGCGGCCCGCTGTCCGGCCCCGCCCGCGGCCCGCTGCCCGGCGCTCGGAGCCCGTTGTCAGTGGCGGGTCGTACCGTGGAACACATGCGGCCCGTTTCCCAGATCGAACGCACGGTGGCGCCCTTCGAGGTCGTCAGCCCCTACCAGCCGAGCGGTGACCAGCCGGCGGCCATCGAGGAACTCGCCCGGCGCATCGAAGCCGGCGAGAAGGACATCGTCCTGCTCGGTGCGACCGGTACCGGCAAGTCCGCCACCACCGCGTGGATGATCGAGAAGGTCCAGCGCCCCACGCTCGTGATGGCGCCGAACAAGACCCTGGCCGCCCAGCTGGCCAACGAGTTCCGCGAGCTGTTGCCGAACAACGCGGTCGAGTACTTCGTCTCGTACTACGACTACTACCAGCCCGAGGCCTACGTCCCGCAGTCGGACACCTACATCGAGAAGGACTCCTCGATCAACGAGGAGGTCGAGCGGCTGCGCCACTCCGCGACCAACTCGCTGCTCACCCGGCGCGACGTCGTGGTCGTCGCCTCCGTCTCCTGCATCTACGGCCTGGGCACGCCGCAGGAGTACGTGGACCGCATGGTCCCGCTGCGCGTCGGCCAGGAGATCGACCGCGACGAGCTGCTGCGCCGCTTCGTCGACATCCAGTACACGCGCAACGACATGGCCTTCACCCGCGGCACCTTCCGGGTCCGCGGCGACACCATCGAGATCTTCCCGGTCTACGAGGAGCTCGCCGTCCGCATCGAGATGTTCGGCGACGAGATCGAGGCGCTGACCACGCTCCACCCGGTGACCGGCGAGATCGTCAGCGACGAGCAGCAGCTGTACGTCTTCCCGGCCTCCCACTACATCGCCGGCCCCGAGTGCATGGAGCGGGCGATCAACGACATCGAGAAGGAGCTGGCCGAACGCCTCGCCGAGCTGGAGAAGCAGGGCAAGCTCCTGGAGGCGCAGCGGCTGCGCATGCGCACCACCTACGACATCGAGATGCTCCGCCAGATCGGCACCTGCTCCGGCGTGGAGAACTACTCGATGCACTTCGACGGCCGCCAGCCCGGCTCGCCGCCGAACACCCTGCTGGACTACTTCCCGGAGGACTTCCTGCTCGTCATCGACGAGTCGCATGTCACGGTCCCGCAGATCGGCGCCATGTACGAGGGCGACGCCTCCCGCAAGCGCACGCTCGTCGAGCACGGCTTCCGGCTCCCCTCCGCCCTCGACAACCGCCCGCTGAAGTGGGAGGAGTTCCAGGAGCGCATCGGGCAGACCGTGTACCTGTCCGCCACGCCGGGCACCTACGAGATGTCCCGCTCCAAGGGGGTCGTCGAGCAGATCATCCGCCCCACCGGCCTGGTCGACCCCGAGGTCGTCGTCAAGCCCACCGAGGGCCAGATCGACGACCTGGTGCACGAGATCCGCAAGCGCGTCGAGAACGACGAACGGGTCCTGGTCACCACGCTCACCAAGAAGATGGCCGAGGACCTGACCGACTACTTCCTCGAACTCGGCATCCAGGTGCGCTATCTGCACAGCGACGTCGACACCCTGCGCCGGGTGGAGCTGCTGCGCGAGCTGCGCAGCGGCGAGTACGACGTGCTGGTCGGCATCAACCTGCTGCGTGAGGGCCTCGACCTGCCCGAGGTGTCCCTGGTGGCCATCCTGGACGCCGACAAGGAGGGCTTCCTGCGCTCCGGCACCTCGCTGATCCAGACCATCGGCCGGGCCGCGCGCAACGTCTCCGGCCAGGTCCACATGTACGCCGACAAGATCACCCCGGCGATGGCGAAGGCCATCGAGGAGACCAACCGCCGCCGGGAGAAGCAGATTGCGTACAACCGGGCGAACGGCATCGACCCGCAGCCGCTGCGCAAGAAGATCAACGACATCGTCGCGCAGATCGCCCGCGAGGACATCGACACCGAGCAGCTGCTCGGCTCGGGCTACCGCAAGGCGCGCAAGGACGGCGGCGGCACCAAGACCCCCGTGCCCTCCCTGGGCAAGGCGGCCAACTCCGCCAAGCCCGCCAAGGGCACCAAGGCCGCCAAGGGAGCCAAGGGCAAGGCGGCTGAGACGGTACCGACCGACCGCCCCGCGGCCGAACTCGCCGAACAGATCGAGGAACTGACCGCGCGCATGCGGGCCGCCGCCGCGGATCTGCAGTTCGAGATCGCGGCCCGGCTGCGCGACGAGGTCGCCGAGATGAAGAAGGAGCTGCGCCAGATGCAGGAGGCCGGTCTGTCCTGACCGGGCGCCTCAGAAGGGCACAACAACCCCGGTCCGCACGGACTGTGTTGCAAGACCGACACAAAGTGCGGACCTGGGTACATCACTGTCAGTGCCCCTGCGTAGGGTTCTCGGCAACCGCGTTCCGCGGCAACAGGGGAAAGCTCGAGAGGGGAATCAGCGCGTGACCGTCAACATGACCAAGGGTCAGGCCATCAGTCTGCAGAAGAACGACGGCGGCAGCCTGACCGCGGTCCGTATGGGTCTCGGCTGGCAGGCGGCCCCTCGCCGCGGCCTGTTCGGCTCGCGTACCCGGGAGATCGACCTGGACGCCTCGGCCGTCCTCTTCGCCGACAAGCAGCCCGTCGACGTCGTCTTCTTCCGCCACCTGGTGAGCGACGACGGCTCGGTCCGTCACACCGGCGACAACCTCGTCGGCGGTGTCGGCCAGGGCGGCGACGACGAGGCCATCCTCGTCGACCTGTCCCGCGTCCCGGTCCACATCGACCAGATCGTCTTCACCGTGAACTCCTTCACGGGCCAGACCTTCCAGGAGGTGCAGAACGCCTTCTGCCGCCTGGTCGACGAGACCAACGGCCAGGAGCTGGCCCGCTACACGCTGGCCGGCGGCGGCGCCTACACCGCCCAGATCATGGCCAAGGTGCACCGCGCGGGCACCGGCTGGACGATGACGGCCCTCGGCACCCCGGCCAACGGCCGCACCTTCCAGGACCTGATGCCGGCGATCCTGCCGCTCCTGTAAGCACGTAGATCACGGGCCCGGAGACCGGGCACCGATCGGGCCGGGCGGCGCCGACCAGGTCGCGAAGGCGCCGCCCCGGCCCTGCGGCGACCGGTCCGGTCCTGCGGACCCGGCAGCCGCACCGACCGCACCGGCCGCGCACGGCGGACCGCCCGGCGGCACACGACACTGCACACGCGACCACGCGACACAGGGGGACAAGGCGATGACGGCCGAGCTGGTGCGGGGACAGAACCACCCGCTCTCCCAGTCCCGTCTGGAGATCCGGATCTCGGCCGGCACTCCGGTCGTGGCCGCGGCCGCACTCGGGGACGAGGCCGGGCGGATCAACGGGGTGGAATGGGTGGCCCACCCGGGAGCGCCCACCCAGCACGGCCTGGAGGTCTCGCGGCAGGCGGCCGCCGAACACCGCCTCGCGGTGGACCTCGATGCCATGACGGAGGCCGTTCACCGGGTCAGCGTGCTGCTCGCCCTGCCCGCCTCGGGCGGCGGCGCCGGACCCGCCCGCTTCGGTTCCGTCGCGGCCCCCTTCGTCGCCGTCACCGGCCTGGACGGCACCGAGGTCGCCAGCTACACCATCACCGGCCTGGAGGCCGAGTCGGCCGTCATCGCGCTGGAGCTCTACCGGCGGCAGGGCGCCTGGAAGGTGCGCGCCGTCGGCCAGGGGTACGCCGGCGGCCTGGCCGCACTCTTCAGCGACCAGGGCCTGGACCAGGCCCAGCAGCTCGCCGGCAGCATCCACGAGGCCGTGGCCCAGGGGCTCGCCCGCTCCGTGCAGGCACCCCCGCCGCGCACCGCCGAAGGTGACCGCTCACGCCACGCCGCAGCCCCGGCGGTCGGCCCGGACCAGGGCGCCACCGCACCCCAGGGCACGCCCGCCGCACCCGCGTACGGCGGGCAGCCGGCCGGCATGCCCGGCCAGGGCGGCGGCCAGCCGCCCTACGGCGGCTCCGGCGTGCCCGAGCCGAACCCCGCGCCCACCGGCAGCCCGGTCAACTACCGCCAC
>NZ_BAAAGU010000075.1:0-26765 GCF_039524635.1 Streptomyces thermocarboxydovorans
TTCGTCTGGACGAAGACCGCCGACGAGATCCTCGACAAAGTCGCCGCCTACTGCCGACGAATCTCCGACTCAGGTCATTAGCCTCATGACAGCGGACGGATGGGCGTGGCCGTCTGGTACCGCGAGGACGAAGAACTGACCGAGGACCAGATCGTCTACCAGTACGGCGACTTCGCCCTGCTCCTCGTGGGCGCCGAATGACCTATTCTCGATGACTTTGGACGCCTGCGGGGCACCAGACGGGAACGCGACCGCGTCCGCCGAGCCTTCTATCGCCCCCACTCCGGGATCGCAGCTGATCAGCAGTCCCCTGCGGCCGTGGGGGAGGACCGCAGTGCGTCGAGTGTGCGCCAGGCTCGGGTGGCCAGCTGCAGATTGAAGTAGGTATCCGGATCCGAAAGGTCATGCCCCGAGATCTCACGGATCCGCTGCAGCCGGTACTTGAGCGTGCTGCGATGCACCGACAGGGCCGCCGCCGTGACCTCGTAGCGTCCCCCGCACTCGAGGTACTGGCTCAGCGTGGTGACCAACTCGGACCGCTTGCTGGCGTCGTAGTCCAGGAGGGACCCCAGCCATTGCCGCACGAACCGCTCGACCGCTGCCGGGTCCTCGACCTCGCCAAGGATCCGGTACACGCCCAGATCCTCGTAGCTGACCACGCAGTCGCCGCCGCGTGCGGTGCGTTGCAACTTCAGTGCGAGCAGTGCCTCGCGGTAGGAGCGCGGGAACTCCCCGAGCCGCTCGCACGGGCCGCCGACGCCGATCCGGCACCAGCCGCCGCCCAGCTCGGTCAGGACGACCGTCCGGAACCGATCCCAGGGCACCACGCAGTCGGAGAGCACGACCACAGTGTCACCACGAGTCACCAGCAGCGAGCCGACACCTGTCGAAGAGACCGCGCGGCGCACGCCGTGGAGGAGCGCCTCCGGGCCCTGCGTCTGCCCGCGCCCCTCGACGACGATCACCCGGTGCCTGCGCTCCAGGTCGTAGCCCAGCGCTTGCGCGCGGGCCAAGGCACTCTGTTCATCGGTACCCGACAGCAGCTCCTCGACCAGGTCACGCCGCAGGCGCAGCTCGGTCTCGGCCGAGCTGCGCAGGCGGACGAGTTCCATCGCCAGCACCGTCGCTCCGTGCTCCAACGCGATCAGCTCTTGATCCCGGGCTGCCCCAGCGGGGTCCACCAGCGCCAATACGCCGAGAACATCCGCGCGCGGACTGGAGATTGCCAGCAGCCGCCCGCCCTCGCGGATCGGCCGCCCCTCGCGCATCGCGCGCCGCAGCATCTGCTCGCGGCGCGTCGAGGGATGCTTCGGGTACGGGTCGGGTTTGTTCGGGCCCGCCCACGCCCGCAGGTTGCCGTATCGGTCCTCGATGGCCACGGGGAACCCCGTAAGTTCATGCAGAGCGGTCGCGATGCCCTCCTGCCCTTCGCCGGCGACCGCGACCCTGGTGAACCGGTCGTGGATCTGGATGGTTTGCTCCAGCGTGCCGAGTGTCTCGGCAAGCGCGGCGTTGGCCGTGCGCAGCTCCTCGGCGGTGGCCCGTTCCTTCGCGTGCAGCCGCGCGTTTGCCAGGGCAACACCGGTCTGCTGGGCGAGTGCCTGGAGCAGGAACTGCTCATCCGACGACGGTTCCTCGCCAGCCGACACGATCAGGTGACCGACGCACTCATCGAGGCTACGCACCGGTAGCGCCCATCCCCAGCCCTGGTCGGGGACAGTGATCAGACCGCCGCCGCGGCCGAGAGCGTTGAGCTGGGACTCCATCGCCGCCCGCACCTCCGGACGCGCTGTCGGCGCCACCGCAGCCTGCCACCCACCCTCCAGGAAGTGGACGCCCTCGACGTGGCAGCGCCCGAAGGCCGGCACCGACGTGGTCGCCAGGTGCAGGATCTGGCGTTCGTCGCCGCTCTCGGTCATCACCATGGAGAGCATCAGCAGGCCGCGGAGGTTGGACAGCTGGCCGCGCAGTGCGGTGTCCGGCGTGGTCGAGCGGCCGTCCGGGACCGCGGGCTTACTCATCGCTCTCTCGCTGCCTTGTCGCAAGGAACTCGTCAGGTTCGAGGTAGTAGGGGTTGGCGATCAGCATTCCGCCGATCAGAACCTTCGGGTGCGTCCTCAGGACGTCCATCAGGATCGGGCCGCTGAACTGCTGGAGGTCAGACAGGCACAGGAGCACCTGGGGGTAGCGCGGCGCGAAACGGTTGAGCCGCGACTCGTACCCCACCAGGTCGTCGACCCCTGGCATCTGGTGCAGGGACCAGGTCATCTCCCCCACGGCCCGGGAGAAGCGGAACCCACGGGGAAGAGCTGCGCCAACGGCGTCGTCCCGGAAATCGAGCATGACGTCCGTCGAGAACCTGCCATCACGCAGGTGCATGTCGCTCGATCGCTGGACATCGAGCTGCTGGCTGCTCAGACACGGTCCGAGGTCGAGGTCCGCGGAAAGGGTGGCCAAAACCACCTCGGGACCGGTCGCGTCCGTGACACAGATGCACTTGTCGCCAGCCTGTAGTCCCTCGCGGAGATACGGGATCAGGATCTCGTCGCGCGCCGCCAGGCCACGGTAGAAGGCACACAGATGATGATGATCGCCTGGCATGACCTGGACATCGGGAACGAGTGCAACCGAGGTTGGAATCGAGTTGGGCACCACGGCCCCTCTCCTCTTCATCCCTGCAGTCGACGAGCATGGAACTCGAGCTGCAGATCGTGATCTCTGTGTTCCAGTGGCTACGCAAGCTCCGGTCCGGGACGCGTTGCACTTGGACGGTGCCGGTCCATGGCCCTTCCTTCGCACCGCGAGCATTCTCGCAGTTCACTGCATTCGCATGGCAAGGGTGACGACAGCGCCAACGGCGGCCGCGGAGATGTTGAACCGATCGGCCACCAGCCGGGCAATGTACAGACCGCGCCCACGCGTCGCGCCGTCGAGGCCCGTCAGCGATTCGGGGACGACTGCTTCGGTGAAGCCGGGGCCCGAGTCGGCGATCCGGCACTCCAGCTCGTCACCGACCTTCCACAGCAGCAGACGGCCTCCGCCGCCACCGTGCTCGATGGCGTTGGAGGCGATCTCGTTTACGGCAAGAAGAAAGTCGCTCCTACGTGGTT
Organism: Streptomyces thermocarboxydovorans; assembly: GCF_039524635.1. Lineage (NCBI taxonomy): Bacteria > Bacillati > Actinomycetota > Actinomycetes > Kitasatosporales > Streptomycetaceae > Streptomyces > Streptomyces thermocarboxydovorans. The sequence goes on from NZ_BAAAGU010000075.1 coordinate 3,111, forward strand.
CGGTGAGCCCGACTCCTGCCCCGCACTCCTCGACAAGCAGGCGCAGCTTCGCCAATTCCGCCAGGCCGAACCTGTAGTCCAGCAGGCACTCTCCGTCCCCGCCGTTGCCGGGGGAAGCGTCGTCGTGGGGACCGGGGGCGTCGGCTAGCACCGGACCCGCACCTCGACCAGCGCCAGCTGCCGGACCGTCCCTGCGCCGAGCCTGCGGAGCGCAGCCGCTTGGGAGGGGTCGCAGTGGACCTCGATCAGCTCATGTCCGGCGGCGTTGCAAGCGAGCAGCAGACCGGTGGCGCAGCCGGTGGAGAGAAAACACAACTGGGTGAGGTCCACGGTCAGGCGGCGGGAGGCGGTTGTCCGCGCCAGCCCGTGGTTCAGCGCCTCGATGAACTGATCGCGGGTGTTGAGGTCGGCCTCGCCGATCAGTCGCACCGAGTCGCCGGCGTGCACGGCACGCAGCTCGCCGAGCCTGGCGAGCAGGTTCCTCGGGTGTGCCCTGCACATGAAATCAAGGGTCCCCTCGGGGAACCAACGGCGGTCGTACGCGCAGAGCTCGCTGTACGGGCGGTCAGTGAAAAGGTGATCCGTATGTGTCTCACGGTGGATCATCGATGCAATGTCAGCAGCACGGGCCTGCACCCAGGCCATGTCCGTGAAGGTGCGCAGGCCGGTGTACCCCTGGCGGATCGCGAGGCCGGTCTCCTCCATCAGCCGCCCCATATGCCGCTCGGGCGTGTAAGGCAAGTCAGGGCCGATGAGCGTACCGACGCTGCTGAGCACCAGCTGGCCGCGATCCCGCGCGTGCACCATGATCCTGGTGTGATCGTCCAGACGGCCGAGGACCTCGTCCTCGGGCCGGCCGTCGGCGACGACCATCACCTTCTCGCCGTGCATCAGACCCACACCGATCACGGCGGCCAGAACCTCCCGCCACGCGTCGTCATCGCCGTAGCTCACGAAGGTGTGGTCACCTGGCCGCATCCGCTGCACGGGGATAAGCCGGGTGTCCGCCTCATCGCAGGCAACCATCCGAATCCGCCTCCCCAATCAATACATTTCCGCATTTCACTATACGTACCTTTTTTGTGCCCGGTCTGGCGCCCGTGCGTTGCGGGAACCGATCGTTGATGCGCGCCTCATTCCGGATTCCGGCCCCCGTAGTGGTTATGGCGGTCGCCTCCGCAAGGCGGTAGAGCCCTGTTGACCCACGTCGCGGCAGCGATGCGCGCGTGTTGGGGCGTCGCCTTTTGCGCCTCCCGGCTCGGCTGGGCTGCCGCAGGAGAGTCCGGCTGAACTGGCGCGTGCCGCCCTGGCAGCCACTCCCCAGGCGGGGATGAAGGCTCGCAGCGATGTTCCAGCCACACCCGAGCCGGTGTATGGCCGGCGAGTACTGGACAGAGCTGGGTGACGTTGGGTCTCGAAGAGAAGCTGCCGAGCGGCTTCCTGCTGAGCACGAGAGGTTGGCTCGACGCGGAGGAGCTCGCTGTGGCCGGCGACCTTCGGCCTGGGCCATGTGGTCGCCCGGCGGTCGGCCTCGCGAGTGCAGAGCAACCTCCACACCTGCTCTCGTGCCGACCTCGAGCCCCAGGCCCGCCCCGGGGTGGTGCGCGAGGAACCCGGTGAGCACGGCAGGTAGGACGTGCTCCCCTCAGTCGTCACCGCGGCGAGCCGCACCCGTCCCCGTTCCGGGACGACGTCACCCCGTGTAGCGGTCAGCGCCTCGTCGTGTAGGCCGAGGACGGTGCGGGCATAGTCGGCGTAGGTCTGTCCTCCCTGGTGAGTGCGGCGACAGCCGCCGACGAGGGTCGCGGCACAGCACCCGATCGCCAAACGAGCGGAGGTCCGTCGCGATGACCTCGACCGCAAATCCGGGGTCCTGGTCATGCAACGGGCTCGTCACCGTGGATTCAACGCCGAGTCCGCAATGGCACCGGTGATGAGCCGAGCGCCGGGCGCAGGGCTCGTCACTGGCCTGGGAGGTACGCGGCTCCCGTCGGCGGCCGCGACGCGGGTGCCGTGCCGCCCGGACTGCCAAGCCGAACCTTCAGGGGACGCGGCGCGGGAGCGGAATTCCCGACGTTCCACCAGCCTGTGGGCCGAGGGACTCCATCCCTGCGGTTCCGGAGGACACTCAGCAACCAGCTGACGCTCAGCGTCTTGAGGAGACGAATTCTCGGCTTCGCTTCGTCCCTCCAGGACATGGAGCCCCAGTCTCCGATTGCCTAACGTGACCGGCATACGGAGCGGTCTGACCGACTTCGTCCGATTGAACAAGATGCTTGACACGGGGCAGGAGGCTTGATGGTGTTCCCCGCTGGTACGACACCTTGGTGCACGGTTTCAGGTGTCGGCCGATGACGCTGAGCCGGCTCAGGATGTTCCTCACTGTGGTCCGTCTGGGCTCGGTGAAGGCCGCCGCTCAGTCTCTCAACGTGACCGAGCCGGCGGTGTCCGGCGCAGTGGCCGCGCTTCGCCGCGAGCTCGGCGACCAGCTGTTCGTGCGGGGCGCCGGCGGCATCACGTTGACCTCCGGCGGCCGACGGTTGGCTGCCAGCGCCGCTGAGATTCTCGGCCTGGCCGAGGAGACCCGCCAGCGGGTGGGGGAGGCCGGAGAGGAGACCCCCTATCTGCGGGTGGCGTCCACCGCGACCGCAGCCGAGCACGTGACCCCGCGGCTGCTCGAGGCCTTCTGTCGCCGCCAGCCCTACGTCGATATCGCCACCATGACCGTGCCCGGCTCGGCCTTCGCCACCCTGCTGCAGGACCGGCGGGCCGATGTGGTGATCGGTCCGGCGCCTGCCCCCCACGCATCGATCGAAACGATTGCGTTCCTGCGGTTCCAGCTCGTCGTCGTCGCCTCATCGCGCCACCCGCTGCGGGGCCACGCGCGTATCCCGTCGGACATGCTGACTCGGGAGTCGTGGTTGGTCGGCCCGTCCGGGCTCGATCCGAGCACACGGGCCGGCGCCTTCCTTACCCACCTCTGCGTGGACGCCGCCCGCGTATCGGTCTTCCCCAGCGGGGCCGATGCCCGCAAGGCCGTCGCCGACGGGGAGGGACTGACCATCGAGTACCTTCACGTCGTACGTGACGAGCTGCGGCGGGGGACGCTGGCCACGCTTGATACCCCGGGGGCGCCTGTCAAGGGGCTGCTGTACGCGAGCGCGCTACGGGGCGCGCACCGCTCAGAGACCGCGGCCGGCCTGTGTCGGTTCGTCACGACGCCGACAGCAACCCAGGCCGTGCGCACCCGGTCGAAGGGGGTGTCCATGAGCAGCTTCAAGCCGGCCGTCCCCATGACGATCTGGAACTGATCCACGAGCCAACAGGCAAGGAGCCTTGCCCGCAACCGAGTTCACCAACTTCCGACTGAGCCTGCCGGTCGAGCAGGCCTGGGCGCTGTTCAGCGACGTCGAGCGGATCGCCCCGTGCATGCCGGGCGCCCAGATCCCAATAACCCGTTCGAGAATGCGCAACGCCGCCGCAACAGTCTTTGCCCGTCAGCCAAACCGCTCCTCCTCAGTGATCTGCATGACGACTGCCTTGGGCTCGGTGAAGAACTCGCGGCTGAAGTTCCCGCCCTCGCGGCCGATACCGGAATCGCCGACGCCGCCGAACGGTGCGCGCAGGTCGCGGACGAAGAAGCAGTTCACCCAAACGGTTCCGGCCTTCAGTGCGGCCGAGACCCGGTGAGCGCGGTGCACGTTCTCGGTGAACAGCATCGCGTTGAGGCCATAGGGGGTGTCGTTGACCAAGTCCACTGCCTCCGCCTCGGTGTCGAACGGCATGACGACAACGACCGGCCCGAAGATCTCCTCACGGCAGTGCCGCGCGTCCGGCGGCATCTCGACGATCACCGTGGGACGGACCACCCAGCCGTTACCGAGCCCACCGGTACGCAGCTTGCCGCCTTCGGACTCGATTGTCTCCACGTAGCCGCGGACCTTGCGGTAGTGCTCTTCCGAGGCGAGTGGCCCGATCTGCGTGCCCGGCTCCCGCGGGTCACCGATCACCATCCTTTCGGCAGCGTCCACGAACCGGGAGAGGAACTCGTCGTAGACGGCGCGTTGCACGTAGATCCGGCTGCCGGCGAGGCACACCTGTCCGGCGTTGGTGAAGATCGCGCGGATGGACCAGTCCACCGCGTTTTCCAGGTCGGCGTCGGCGAACACCACGTTGGCGCCCTTGCCGCCGAGCTCCAGGCTGACCGGGGTCAGGTTCGCTGACGCCGCACGCGCGATGACCCGGCCGGTTCCGGACTCGCCGGTGAATGTGATCCGATCCACCCGCCCGTCCTCCGTGAGCGCCTGGCCGACCGAGTCCGGGCCATAGCCATGCACCACATTAAACACGCCAGGCGGCATGCCGGCCTCGAGCGCCAACCGGGCCAGGATGGTCGCCGAGACGGGGGTGTCCTCCGCCGGCTTGAGCACCACGGTGTTGCCCCAGGCCAGCGCCGGAGCGACCTTCCAGGTCTCGAGCATCAGCGGGAAGTTCCACGGCGCGATCGCCGCCACCACCCCGGCTGCCTCGAACCGTGTGTAGGCGTGGTGACCGGTGTCCATCGGCAGCACCTCGCCGGTGGACAGCCGCGCGTGGTCGGCGAAGAACCGGAAGTTGTGTGCTGCGCGGGGGACGTCGTTGCCTCTGGATTGGGTGATCGGCTTGCCCATGTCCCGGGTGTCGGCGAGAGCCAGCTCGTCGGCGTGCTGCTCGATCAGGTCGGCCAGCTTGTGCAGGATCCGCCCCCGTTCGGCGAATCCCATTCGCGGCCACGGTCCCTCATCGAACGCCTTGCGGGCAGCGGCGACCGCCCGGTCGGCGTCGGCCTTCCCCCCGAGCGCGATCTGTGCCCACGGGGCGCGGGTGAACGGATCGACGGTGTCGAACCGCGCACCGTCGAGCGACTCGACCTCTTCCCCGTCGATCACGTGCCCGTAGAAATCCATCGTTCACCCTCGTCTTTCGGTTCTATCGGGCACGCTCACCCGCGTCGGGGTCTCCACATCGGCCAGTCGCTCCGAAATGGTCACGTCGCCCGCTGCCCAATGCGTCGGCGGCACCTCGCGGACGACGACGCGTACGTTCTCCGGTGGCGCCGCGACAGCGTGCACAACCGCCTCGTGTAGTGCGTGGATCAGCGACCGCAGCTGCTCCGGCGTACGGCCCTCCACCATCGTCACCTCGACCAGTGGCACGTCAGCCTCCGGAGAGGAAGACGGAACCGAGATTAGTGAAGTGCGCAGCCACCTTGGCGCCCGGCGGCACGAAGACGGCGTCTGTCATCCCACCGGTGAGTACGACCCATCCGGGTTCGATCGCGAGCCCTCGCCGGCCCAGATCGTTGGCCGCGAGCGCGAGCGCCTCAGCGGGGTGGCCCTGCACCGCGGCACCGGTCGCCGAGTCGACGACCTGGCCGTCGACCTCGACCAGGCACGCCTCAAGCGCAAGATCGAGCTCTGACGGCGGCCGGCCGACCGGGCCGGTCACGAAGAATCCGGACGAGGCGTTGTCGGCGACCACGTCAGGCAAGGTGAACTTGAAATCCCGGTAGCGGCTGTCGATCACCTCGATGCCTGCGTGCACGGAACCGACCGCCGCGAGGGCGGTGGCCGCAGTGACGCCAGGCCCGGCCAGCCGGTCGCGCATCACGAACACGATCTCCGGCTCTGCGCGCGGATGAATGAGTTTTTCCTGCGGAACCGGGTCACCGACAGGCAGCACCATTGCGTCGGTGAGCCATGCGGTGAGCGGTGAGGTGACGTTCATCCGCTGCTGCTTGGCACGTGACGTGAGGCCCAGCTTGATGCCGGTCAGCTTCTCCCCACGGTCGAGCCGACGACGCAGCGTCTCGTCCTGAACGGCATAGGCGGTCGCAAGGTCGAGGTCCGGCCACTCGTCGGTGATCGGAACACGGTCGGTGCGCGAATCCTCTGCTTCGAGCAGCGCGGTGGCCGCCCGGTCGATGTCCCACGTGCTCATGAGCGTGCTCCCTCGGCGGCGAGTTCGCGTTCCTCTGACAGCTGCAGCGCGATGTCGATGATCATGTCTTCCTGCCCACCCACGTAGCCGGCCTCGCCGACCCGCTCCAGGATCTCGTGCGCCGGTACGCCGTACCTCTCCGACGCCCGCTCGGCGTGCAACAGGAACGAGGAATAGACGCCCGCGTAGCCCTGCACGATCGAGGAGCGGTCCATCCACGGCAGCCGCGGAATGAATGGCTTCACCACGTCCTCGGCAGCGGCCATCGCGCCCTGCACGTCCACACCGGTGGAGATGCCGAGCCGCTCGAACGTGGCGGCGAGGACCTCGGTCGGCGAGTTCCCCGCGCCCGCGCCGAGCGCGCACAGCGCGCCGTCGATCTGCCGCGCCCCTCCCTGGTAGGCCAGCACCGAGTTGGCGATGCCGAGGGAGAGGTTCTGGTGGCCGTGGAAGCCGACCTGCGCCTGCCCCCCGATCTCGTTCACCAGCGCCTCTACGCGGGCCTGGGCATCGGAGAGCACGAGCGCCCCGGCGGAGTCCACCACGTAAACGCATTGCGCACCGGCATCGACCATGATCCGCGCCTGCTTCGCCAGCTCGGCCGGACCGATGCGATGCGAGAGCATCAGGAACCCGACGGTCTCCATGCCCAGATCGCGCGCGGCGCCGAAGTGCTGGACCGACACGTCCGCCTCGGTGCAATGGGTCGCGATCCGCGCGACCGACGCACCGGCTTCGTGCGCCGCCTTGAGGTTCTCGACCGTGCCGACACCGGGCAGCAGCAGCACCGCGATCTTCGCCGCCGTCGCCTCGTCGACAGCGGCCCGGATCAGCTGGATCTCGTCGACCTTGGAGAAGCCGTAGTTGAACGACGAGCCGCCCAGCCCGTCCCCGTGGGCGACCTCGATAACCTCGACACCAGCGGCGTCGAGGGCGTGCACGACGCCGCGCACCTGCTCCTCGGTGAACTGGTGCCGCATCGCGTGCGAGCCATCCCGCAGCGTCGAGTCAGTAATGCGCAGATCGCGAGTCATTCCGTCACCGCCGTATTCTTCGCAACCGCGAGCAGCTCACCGACGCGAGCCGCAGCAGCGGTCATGATGTCCAAGTTGCCGGCCCACGGGGGCAAGTAGTCGCCGTTGCCCCGCACCTCGAGGAAGACGGCGACCCGGGCCTGCCCGGCCCAGATGTCGCGCGGATCGTCGTACTGCGGCTCCGCGCGCAGCGTGTAGCCCGGTACGTACTGCTTTACGTCGGCAACCATCTTCACGATCGACTCGGTGATGGCCGTGCGGTCGGCATCCGCCGGGATCGCGCAGAACACCGTGTCCCGCATGATCATCGGCGGGTCAACCGGGTTCAGGATGATGATGGCTTTGCCGCGCTGCGCGCCACCGACCTGCTCGATCGCCCGCGCCGTGGTGTCGGTGAACTCGTCGATGTTGGCCCGCGTGCCGGGACCGGCCGACCGGGACGCGATCGACGCCACGATCTCAGCGTACGGAACCGGCACCACCCGCGAGACCGCGTTCACGATCGGGATGGTGGCCTGCCCGCCGCAGGTGATCATGTTGAGGTTCGGCGCCGCCAGGTGCTCCTCGAGGTTGACCGGCGGGCAGACCAGCGGGCCAGTCGCGGCCGGTGTCAGGTCCACCGCCTGAATGCCTGCCTCCGCGTACCGCGGGGCATTCGCAAGATGCGCCTTCGCCGAGGTCGCCTCAAATACGATATCCGGCAACTCGTCCTGGGCGAGCAGCCAGTCGACGCCCTCTGCCGACGCTTCGACGCCGCGCTTGCGCGCACGCTCAAGGCCATCCGACGCCGGGTCGACACCGACCATGTAGCGCACCTCGATCTGCTCGCTGCGCTGCAGCTTTGCCAGCAGGTCGGTGCCGATATTGCCCGGGCCGACGATCGCGGCCGTCGCCTTCGTCATCCTCGCTCCTCCGTAAAACGCGCGGTCACGCTGCCGAGCCCGGCGAAACTGGCGGTCACGTTGTCGCCCCCGGCCACCGGGATCGACGCGGTGACGGAACCGGGAAGGACAACGTGTCCCGCCTCGAGTACGACGCCATGCGCGCCGACCGTGTTGGCCAGCCACACCAGCGACGTCAGCGGCGAACCCAGGACCGCGCCGCCGGCACCTGTCGCCACGAGCTCGCCGTTCTTGTGCAGGTTGCAGCCGCCGAGACGCAGGTCCACTGCAGACAGCGCCGTCGGTGTGCTGCCGAGCACCACTCCGGCCGATGACGCGTTGTCCGAGATGGTGTCGAGGATGCCGATCTTCCAGTCCCGGATCCGGCTGTCGATCAACTCGAGTGCCGGCAGGACGAAGTCGACTGCCGCCGCCGCCTCGGCAACCGTCACACCGGGTCCCTTCAACGGCCGCTTGAGTACGAACGCGACCTCCGGCTCAACCCGTGGCTGAAGAAACCGGTCCGCGGGGATCGGCAGGTGCTCGAGCCAGAACATGTCGTCGAGCAGGTGGCCGTAGTCCGGCTGGTCGACGCCCATCTGCCGCTGCATGGCGGGTGAGGACAGGCCCACCTTGTGCCCCTTGACCGTGGCGCCGGCCGCGAGCCGGCGGCGGATCTGGAGCAGCTGGATCTCGTACGCATCCTCCAGCGTGAGCCCGTCGTACTTCTCGACCAGCGGATCCATCGGAACCCGCGTCTCGTAGGCAGACAACAGCAGATCGGCCGCCTCTGCCTGAGCGACAGCGTCCATGTGTCACATCACCTCGCCTCACACCGGATGGACTGCTTGTCGCAGACGCTAGGAGGGGGAAGACCCGTCCGGCCGCACACGTTCCTGAGCGCGGAACAGGCCGCGGGCAGGCGCGCCGTCAGCGAGCCGCGGCAGGCAGCAGCGCAGAGATCGCCGCGGCCGCCGCCACCAGCACCTCCGGTGTGGTGCAGTCCTCGTCCGGCTCGCCGATCGACACGACGCCGACGCTGGCTTCGGCGGGAAGCCTTCCCACGTGACGGGTGCGGCCAGTCCTCATGCCCCCGGCTCCAGCTCACCCCTCGTCATCGCATATCCGCGGTCGCGGGCCGCGGTGACCTCCGGGCGCTCCGCCGCACCGGCGGGCGCCCCGCCAGGACCGCGATCCCCGACGCGCCCCGGTCAACGGGATGGCGCAGGCCCGGGCGGTAGGCCACGTGCGCGAACAAGTGCGTCGGCTCAACGACGGAGACGGCTACGGCATCGTCGCTCTCGAGGGCGGTGACGAACGCCGTCGCCCCTGCGGCGTCAGCGAGTCGCCGCAGCTCGGCTGCGGCCGCCTCCCGCAACCGCGGTTGCACCGCCAGCGCGAGCTCGATCAGCCCGAGCCCGAGCTGATACGCGCGGACTCGATCCGCGTGACGAGCTGGTGCCTGGTCAGCATGCCTACCACCTCGGCGGATGGGTTCGCGGCAACGATCAGGCGACTCGCCGTGGCGGATCGGCCGACCTTCGCTCAAGCCGCGGCACACTATTTCGTGCCGAGCGGGAGTGATAGACACCGCGCAGAACGGACGTCACGGCTCCGTCAATCGCCCCGGAGACCAGCGCCCGCAGTGCACGTTGAGATTCGATCTCGGCGGAGGCCAGGCAGTCAGAGGCACAGGCCGCGGGACAGCTTGCGCGCCGCCTCGCTGATCAGTCGCGCAGAGCGTTCGATGCCGTCTCCGACACTCCGAGTCGGCGCGACGATGGAGATCGCCGCCCGCGCCCGCCCCGCGTGGTCACGGACCGGTGCAGCTATGGACGTCAGTCCGACCGTCATCTCGTCCCGGCTGACTGCGACGCCGCGCAGACGTGTCTCGTCGAGTACGTGATCCCAGACCTCCTGGGTGCGGATCGTGGACGAGGTGATGACAGGGAATCCGAGCGCACGTCTGCGCTGGGCAAAGCTGGCGTCGAACGCGGCCATCACCTTGCCTGAGCTGGTGCAGTGTGCCGGCAGCCGGCGCCCGACGTCGGCCAGCAGATGCATGCCGTTCAGCGACTGCAGGCGCTCCACGAACAGGACGTCCGCCCCCTCCGGCACCGCCAGGTGAATCGTGCAGCCGGTACGTTGCCGCAGCTCTTCGAGCAGCGGCAACGCGGCCTGTCGGACCCGGAAGCGGCTTGCCACCTGCAGACCCAGCTCCAACAGGTGGAGCCCCAACCGGTACTGACCACTCTGGGGGTTCTTCTCGACCAGCCCGTGGGTGCACAACGTAGTGAGCAGCCGGTGAGCAGTGCTCTTCGCGACACCCAACCGCCGAGCGATGTCCGACACTCCGAGCTCATGGTCGGTCCCGAAACAGTCCAGCAGTTCCAACGCGGTCGATACCGACCTCAGCCCGCCGTCGGCGGCGGAGCGGACCACAGGCACATCGGTCACCTCGGGCACCTCCACTCGCCCGCCCCCTGCGTCACCACGGCAGCAGCCGGCCAGACAAGGTGCCCAGGTCGAGGGCGGTCGGAGGGCGGGGCTTGTCGGGCTTGCGCATCTGGACCTGACGCATTCCGGGTGGCTCGCGCCGCCTTACGACCGGCAGCTTCGGCCGAGGGGCAGTGCGGCGGGTGGGCGCACATGCAGCACCTCCGAGAACTGGTGTGACTTGCCGTGGCTTCAGGGGATCCGGGTCTTCGCGGGCACCCGCCCCGGCCATCGGCTGAGCTTGGAAGGTACACCTCTGTATGCACGGCGGGAACAGGCGCGAGAACATCTATGTCTCACGAGGAGAAGAATCCCGCAGAATTTTGTCCTGGCAAGAGGTTGCGCGGAATGTGCAGAGACGAGCTGCCCTGTTCGCCCTCGCATGGAGGGTGCCCAGCAATCAGCCGTTCCGCAAGGAGGAACGTCTCCCCCAGGCAGGTCGGCGGCCCATCCATGCTGAGTCCTGCCACGAAGAGCACAGGCCGTGGCGGGCGCGGTCTCCGCCGGGGGTGAAAGCACCGGCGGACGAAGGACCGATGCCATTGGTGACCAGAAGGGAGAAGCCATGCCGGGCCTTGCCCGTTCCGAGTGGTACGACCTCACCCGGGACATGAACTGGAAGCTCTCCTACGTCGAAGAGGATCAGGCGTGGCCTGAGGAACTCTCGAACAGCTTCGGCGTTCCGGCCGACAGCTGGTGGACGTGGGACGAGCCCTACAAGATCACTTACTCCGAGTATGTCCATAACCAGGTCGGGAAGGACGCCGGAGTCTTCTCAGTCAACAACGTCGTCGGCCGATCCCGCCTGTTCGACGAACTTGACCCGGGCTGGAAGGCGGCGATCACCGCCCACTACGGAGCCATCCCGATCGGCGAGTACCTGGCCGGTATCGGAGAAGCGCGGATGGGCCGCTTCGGCCGAGCCGCGGCCTGGCGCAACATGGCCACCTTCGGCTGCCTCGACGAGACCCGTCACGGCCAGCTTCAGACGTACTTCCCGCATCAGCTGCTTGCCAAGGAGCCGCGGCTGGACTGGGCCCACAAGACGTTCCACACGAACGAGTGGGGTGCCATCGCGGCGCGGAGCCTGTTCGATGACATGTTCACCGCCAACGACGCGGTGTCGACTGCCATCCAGCTCACCTTCACGTTCGAGACCGGCTTCACGAACCTCCAGTTCCTCGGCATGGCCGCTGACGCGATGAAGGTCGGCGACATCGACTTCGGCGCCCTGATCTCGTCCATCCAGACCGATGAGGCCCGGCACGCCCAGCAGGGTGAGCCCACCATCAAGATGCTGGTCGAGAACGGCAAGAAGGATGTCGCCCAGAAGCTCGTCGACCACATGTTCTGGCGGACCTGGAAGGTCTTCTCGCTCCTGACCGGCCTGTCGATGGACTACTACACCCCGCTCGAACACCGGTCGCACTCGTTCAAAGAGTTCATGGACGAGTTCATCATCAAGCAGTTCCTGGACCAGTTCCGCGACTTCGGTCTCGAGAAGCCGTGGTACTGGGACGAGCACTTCACCACCGAGCTGAACTGGCTGCACCACGCCTACCACCTCGGCGTGTACTTCTGGCGCCCGACCGTGTGGTGGAACCCGGACGCCGGCGTGTCCCCGGAGGAGCGGGACTGGCTGGAGGAGAAGTATCCCGGCTGGAACGACACGTTCGGAAAGTACTGGGACGTCCTGGGCAGCAACGTCCGCAAGGGCAAGCCTGAGCTGACCCTGCCCGAGACCTTCCCGATGGTCTGCAACATGTGTCACATCCCCGTGTGCACCCCCGCCGGCTACGTGACCGGCCACCTGAAGAGCCCGGCCCCGCTGGTGCACGACCTGGACGGTCGTCGCTACACGTTCTGCTCCGAGCCCTGCAAGTGGGTCTTCGAGCAGAGCTCGGATCGCTTCAAGGGTCACCTGGGCATCGTGGACCGCTTCCTGGGCGGCCTGATCCAGCCGCCGACGATGGAGGGAGCCCTCGCCTACATGGGCCTCTCTCCCGAGGAGATGGGGCAGGACGCGACCAACTTCGATTGGGCGTTCGCAGGTTCGCCGTCCAAGCTCGCTGCCTGAGACCCACCAAAGGCGAATCCGCCTTCGAGAACGAGTTTCCGCTCCCGAGTTCCGCATCGCCGGAACTCGGGAGCGGAAAGAGAGAAAGGCTGATCATGGCTCTGTTTCCTGTGCAGGGCATCTTCGAAAACGACTTCGTCGTCCTCCTCGTGCCCATTGACGACACTGACCCGATGACGGTTGTCGCTGAGAAGATCGCCCACCACGCCGTGGACCGGCGGGTGTCACCGCAGGAGCGCACCATGCGGGTGCGCCACCAGGGACAGTTCCTTCCTCCGGATGCGACGGTCGTGGACGCGGGCGTGGCTCCGTTGGACGTACTGGAAGTCGTCTACTCATGACAAGTCAGATCCGGTGGGTGAACGCCGTCGATCGGGATGAGCTCTGGGAGGGCGACATCCTTGACGTCGAGGTCGAGGGCGAGCAGGTTCTGCTCGTGCACCTGTCCGGCGGCGATGTCAAGGCCTATCAGGGCATGTGTCCGCACCAGGAAGTCTTGTTGGCGGACGGCGAGTGGGACGAGGACTCGGCTGTCCTCCTGTGTGGTGGCCACAAGTGGGAGTTCGACATGAAGACCGGCGCCGGGCTCAACCCGACCGGCTGCCAACTGTACGAGTATCCCATCCGGGTTACCGAAAACCAGGTCGAGGTCGGTATCCCCCAGGACGGCCAGCGCCACCACAACCGGTTCCAGCCCTAGTAAGGAAGAGCATCCATGGAACAGACACACGTGAAGATGGTGGGGCCGGTGATCCGCGGGCTTGATGCCAATCTGGCGGACGCGGTGATCACGGCCATCGAGACGGACAATCCCGATGCCGACGTCATGGTGGACGACCAGGGTGGATACATCCGCATCGGCGTCCCGCAGCGGTGCCGCATCACTCAAGCAAGCCTCGAAGAGGCCTTGGGCCGCAAATTCAACCTTCCTGAACTGGAACCCCAGCTTTCGGGCTTCGCCGGCCGGATGAAGCTTACAGACGACGAGGTCGTCTGGTACCTCGAAAGGCAGGACTGACCATGGCAACGCGAGAGCGCCGACCGGCGAAGACCTGGAGTCTGATCGGCGACGTCAAGCGCAAACCGAGCAACTACGAGGTGACCGCGGCGAAGTTCCACTACCACTTCCGCCGCGACCCGGCCCCGTTCGAACTCGACCCGCAGACGCCGATCAACCAGTGGTACGTGAAGTACCGCGAGGGCTCGCCGTTCAACGTCGACGACTGGGAGCAGTTCCGTGACCCGCACAAGCTCACCTACACGGACTATGTAGCGCTGCAGCACGGCCGGGAGACCTACCTCGACTTGCTGATCGACCAGCACGAGGCCACCAACGCGGTTGCCGACCTGGACCCCGCGTGGGTGGACACTCTCCGGCGGCTGTACGTGCCGGCCCGCTTCCCGCTGCACGTCCTGCAGATCACCGGTCTGTACGTCGGGCAGATGGCACCGTCCTCCTTCATCACCAACTGCTCCAACTTCCAGGCAGCAGACGAGATGCGCCGCGTGCAGCGCATCGCCTACTGGACGAAGGTGCTGTCCAACGCGCACGGCGAGGACCTCGCGGCGACGTCCACCGCGCGCACACAGTGGGAGGACGACGAGGCCTGGCAGCCGCTGCGCGAGGCTGCGGAGCAACTGCTTACCGCACACGACTGGGGTGAGGCCTTCACCGCCCTCAACCTGGCGCTGAAGCCGGCCGTGGATACGCTGCTGAACTGGCAATTCGCGGAACTCGCCCGTGCTAACGAGGACGACTTCCTCACTCTGCTGTTCTCCGACTTCCAGCTGGACAGCAAGCGCAGCCAGGACTGGACGGCCGCCCTCGTTCGTTACGCACTGGAGCGTCGACCCGAGCTTCGGGACGTACTGACCGGATGGCTCGAGACATGGCAGCCGCGAGCGACCAAGGCTGTCGAGTCTCTGGCCCCGATCTTCAATACCGCGCCTCGGCCAACACCTGCTGACCAGGTCGTGGACGCAATGGGAGAGCAGTGCCGTGCCTTCCTCGACTCCTGCGGCCTCTGAACCCACGGCCGTACGGACCCACCGGGTCACCCTGGAGAACACAGGTGACACGTTCGAGGTCTGCGAAGGTGACCGGATCCTCGCCGCCGCACGGCGTGCGGGGATCTGGCTCCCCTTCGAGTGCGGCTGGGGCAGTTGCGGAACCTGCAAAGTGACCGTCGTCGACGGCGAAGTCGACCTGCTGTTCGCAGAAGCTCCCGCGGTGAATGCTCGGGACGTGAGGCGGCGTCGCATCGTTACCTGCCAGACCACACCGACTTCGGATCTGGTCATCAAGCCCTCGTGGGCGAGCGACCAGCCCCGTGATGAGCTGCCGACCGCGGACCATCGCGCGCAGCTCGTGGATGTCAAGGAGCTGGGGCCGGAGATTCGCAGGTTCCGCTTCCAGCTCGAGCGTGAGGCGGTGTACCAGGCGGGGCAATATGCCGTCCTCGACGTCGCGCCCGGGCTGCGACGTTGCTATTCGATGTCGAATCTCTCCGGTTCCTCGGTGGTCGAGTTCATCGCGAAGCGCTACGAAGGAGGACCGGGCAGCGAGCAACTGTTCAAGCTCCCTGTCGGATCCCACATCCAGATGGAGCTGCCGTACGGCGGCATGTGGCTCAGAGACGGCGACCGCCCTCTTGTCCTCCTCGCTGGCGGAACCGGCATCTCCCCGATCCTCGCGCTCGTCCGGAAGCTGTCGGAGATCGGCGACCCGCGGCCGGTCCGCGTGTTCTACGGTGCCACCACTCGGGCGGAGCTGGTCTGTTGGGACGAGCTCCAATCACTGGTCGCAGGCATGTTCGACGGCCAGCTGCACGGGGCGTTGCTGAAGCCTGACAACTCCTGGACCGGCACCACGGGGTTCGTGACCGATGCCCTGACGCCCTACCTGGGAGATCTGGCCCACAGCGACATCTATCTGGCCGGCCCCCCGCCCATGGTCAATGCCGTTCGCGCGCTTCTGCGTGAGCAGAGGGTCCAGGTCGATCGGGTCCACTACGACAGTTTCGGATGATTTCACCTGCTTCTGACACGGAGAACATGCGATGTCTACTACGTACACCGTCACCGTCGAGCCGCTCGGTAAGGAAGTCTCCTGCCGGGAGGATCAGACGATTCTCGATGCCTGCCTGCGCGCCGGTGTGTGGCTGCCGCACGCCTGCACCCATGGCACATGCGGCACCTGCAAGGCGGAGGTGCTGGACGGCGACGTCGACCACGGGGAGGCATCGGCCTTCGCGCTCATGGAGTTCGAGCGGAGTGAGGGCAAGGCCCTGCTGTGCTGCGCTCGTCCGCGGTCTGACGTCATCGTCGAGGGTGACGTGGACGTAGAGGAGGGCATTACCACCCATCCGGTCCGCGACTTCGTAGGCACAGTCACCGGCATCGAGGACTGTGCACGCGACACACGGCGGCTGACGGTGGACCTCGATGACGACATCGCGTTCCACCCGGGGCAGTACCTGCAGGTGTTCGTCCCAGGCAAGGGGGTGACCCGAACCTACTCGATGGCCAACCCGCCTGCCGAGCCGCGTCGTATCGAGTTGCACGTCCGACGCGTGCCGGGCGGCCTCGCCACCGACGGCTGGGTCTTCAAGGACCTCGCCGTCGGTGACGAGCTCCGGGTGTCGGGGCCCTACGGCCGCTTCTTCTTCCGCCAGATGCGGGAAGAGCCGGCGATCCTCATCGCCGGCGGCACCGGGCTGGCGCCGATCAAGTCGATGATCCAGCACATCCTGGCCAGCGAAGACGAGCAACAGCTGACGCTTTATCAGGGTGCGCGCTGCTTGGACATGCTCTACGACGTCGACTTCTTCCGCGGACTTGAACAGGAGTACCCGGACCGGTTCCGCTACCGGCCGTGCCTGTCGGAGGAGCAGGTGTCCGGTTTCGAAGCGGGGCTGGTCACCGAGGTACTCGACCGGGACATGGCCAGCTGCAGGGGCCATGTCGCCTACGTCTGCGGGCCGCCGCCGATGGTCGATGCGGCGATCAAGACGTTGATGCGCAAGCGGTTGTTTCCCCGCGACATCTACCGCGAGGACTTCTTCGACGAGTCCGACAAGGCGAACGGCGGTCTCAACAGCCCGCTGCTCAAGAGGTGACGCAGATGACGACGGTGGAGAAGCAGCGGCCCGAGATCGGCTCATCGGTCGTCGCAAACGGCATCCGGACCAACTACCTCGAGGCCGGTTCGGGCGAGCCCGTGGTGCTCGTCCACGGATCGGGGCCGGGTGTCACGGCATATGCCAACTGGCGGCTGACGATGCCAGCACTGGCCGCGCGGTTTCGCGTGCTCGCCCCCGACATGGTCGGCTTCGGCTACACCGAGCGCCCGGCCGACGTCACGTACGACATGTCGACATGGGTCGACCAGCTCGTCGGGTTCCTCGACGCGATGGAACTGCCCCGCGTCTCGCTGGTCGGGAACAGTTTCGGCGGTGCGGTCGCCCTACGGACGGCGGCCAGTCACCCCGATCGGGTGAACCGCCTGGTACTTATGGGCAGCGTGGGCGTGCCGTTCCCGATCACACCGGGACTCGATGCGGTCTGGGGTTACCAACCGTCGGTCGACAACATGCGGCGCATCCTCGACGTGTTCGTCCACTCGCGTGAGCTTCTGACCGACGAACTCGCCGAGGTGCGTTACCGGGCAAGCATCCAGCCGGGGTTCCAGGAGGCGTTCGCATCGATGTTTCCGGCGCCGCGGCAGCGCTGGGTGGAAGCGCTCGCGACACCGGACGACGAGATCGCGCGGCTGCCACACGAAACGCTCGTGGTGCACGGGCGCGACGACAAGGTGATCCCGCTGGAGACCTCGCTGCGGCTGCACCAGCTCATCGAACGGTCACGGCTGCACGTCTTCGGCCGGTGCGGCCACTGGACGCAGCTCGAGTGGAACACGGAGTTCAACCAGCTTGTGTCCGACTTCCTGGCAGCCTGAGCACACGGAGGAGAGCAGCATGACGGCGCTGATCAACGCCCGCACCATCGGTCTGAACGCGGCCCGGAGTGCAGTCGACACCGCAGTGGCCGTGGCCACGTCACTCGGTGTCCCTGTGTGCGTTGCAGTGGTCGACCGGGCGGGTCATCTCCTGGCCTATGGGCGGATGGACAGTGCCCCACTGCTGTCGGCGCAGATCGCGCTGGACAAGGCGTACACGGTCGCGGCATTCGGCCTACCGACGCACGAGTGGTTCGACCTCATCAAGGACGAACCGGCCCTGCTGCACGGCATCGTGAAGACCGATCGCCTCGTTGTCTTCGGCGGCGGCGTGCCCGTCACCGTGGACGGCGAGCTGGTCGGGGCGGTCGGTGTCTCCGGTGGGAGCACCAAACAAGACCGACTGATCGCCGAAAGTGGTGCGGCGGCTGCGGTACCACAGTCTGTTTCGACGTCGGGTGGCGTGACATGACGACCGGTGCGGAGCCGGTGCGGATCGAGGACAGTGCCAAGCGGGTCCGGACCTATCTCGGC
Organism: Streptomyces thermocarboxydovorans; assembly: GCF_039524635.1. Classification (NCBI taxonomy): domain Bacteria; kingdom Bacillati; phylum Actinomycetota; class Actinomycetes; order Kitasatosporales; family Streptomycetaceae; genus Streptomyces; species Streptomyces thermocarboxydovorans. Next base: position 21,069 of record NZ_BAAAGU010000075.1, read on the forward strand.
GGTGAGCTGATAGCCGACACGGTGTGCCCGAAGCTGGTGTGGGAGACGCCCCACCACCCGGTCTATTACTTCCCCAAGAGCGACGTCCGCATGGGACTGCTGACTCCTTCGCAGCACGAGTCTTCGCGCTCAGAGGCCAGCTTCTTCACCGTCAAGGGCGGCTCCGTGATGGCCCGGGACGCCGCGTGGTACTACCCTGACCCGAAGCTGGACGAGCTGCGAGAAATGATCCGGTTCGACTGGGACGCAATGGACGCATGGTTCGAGGAGGACGAGCAGATCTACGTCCACGGTCGTGACCCTCATCATCGCATCGACATCTTGAACAGCTCCCGTCACGTTCAGGTCGTCATCAATGGCACCCTGGTGGCCAATTCGCACCATCCGCGCCTGCTGTTCGAAACCGGACTGCCCACCCGGTTCTATCTGCCGCTGGTGGATGTACGCATGGACCTCCTGCGGCCGTCCGACACAGCGACCCGGTGCCCCTACAAGGGAACTGCGCACTACTGGTCCATGGCAGTCGACGGCCAGCTGTTCGAGGACGTCGTGTGGACTTACACGACGCCGCTGCCCGAGAGTGTGAAGATCGCGGGACTGGTCAGCTTCTATGACGAGCGCGTCGAGCTGTACGTGGACGGTGTCCTTCAGGACCGGCCTGGAACGGTGGCAGGCCGGCCGATCCTCGGTGGCGTCCTCGGAAGTGCTGACCGGATGCTGGGCAAAATCATCGCGTCAGCTAGAGCAACCAGCGCGGCGAACGAAGCTGTAGTGCCCGCCAGGGAGACCGTCGGCACGCTGGAGCACTCGAACCAGCAGATTCGTGCCTTGAAGCCGCTGCTGGACGAAACCCTGGTGAAGTCTCGGCGCTTCGGAGCAAAATTGCGGTGGCTGCCCCTCATACCTTGGTCCAAGGAGCGAGCTGATGCTTGAGACCAACGTGCGACACTGGGCCGATACGATCGTCACGGCGCGGCGCAACGGCTGGCTACTGGACCCGATCTCCGACGTGGTGTCGCTGACTCTCGATGAGGCGTACGCGATCCAAGCGAGCGTTCTGTCCTCTCGGGTCGAGCATGGGGAGCAACGGATCGGCTGGAAGCTTGGTTACACATCGCTCGCGATGTGCGAACAGATGGGCGTTGACCGGCCGAACTTCGCACCCCTCACAGACCGAATGCTGCTGCGCGACGGGGCCATCATCGGTGACCGAGTCGTGCAGCCTCGGGTCGAACCGGAGATCGCCGTCATCCTGAGGGAACCGGTTTCTGCGGGGGCGACGCGAGAGCAGGTGTTGGCAGCCTGTGCGCAGACCCGGGCCGTGCTCGAGGTCGTTGATCCGGTGTGGCGCGACTACAGGTTTCGGATCGAGGACAACACAGCTGATGGCTCGTCGGCGGCGTATGTCGTGGTCGGGCCGGTGCTGAAGGGATGTGATGACCTCGCGGATGTGCGTGTCGTGTTGGCCTGCGATGGCCGGCCGGTCGCCGAATCTACGGGCGCGGCTGCGATGGGCCATCCCGCGGACGCAGTGGCCTGGCTCGCGACCGAACTTGCTGCCCACGGTGGTCGACTCGAGCCGGGCGACCTCATCATCACCGGCGGGCTGACCGCCGCTGTACAGCTGTCCACCGGAACCACGGTGTCCGCGACCTTCGGCGGGCAGTTCAGCGTACGTGTGAGCCGGAGCGACTCAGCGGCGCAAGCGCTTGGTGGATGGTGTGGGTCTGCCCCCGATTCACGGGCGGGCGCGTGAGTTGAGCTGGTTGGTGGCGACGTTGGTGGCGTGGGTTATGTGGCCTGGGTCGCCGAAGGAGCGTCCGGCCAGGGCGGTCTTGCGGAAGATGCGCCACCAGCCTTCTTGAAGGTTGAGCGGCGCCGACCGGGATAAAGACGTGCTTGATGCGTGGGTGGTCTTGGAGCCAGGTGCGGGTGAACATGCTGTTGTGCGAGGACAGATTGTCCGCGATCACGTAGATGTCCCCGGCAGGGTTGGCTTCCTCGATCAGCTGGAGAAACCGCTAGTAAAAGGCGCTGTTGCGGGAAGTGGCGGTCATCGTGATCGCTTGACCGTCGCGGACGCGTAAGGCGCCGTAGACCAGGTTTTCTCCGGCCTGCGGGAGTAGTCAATCTCGTTCTTGACGCGGTGCCCGTCCGGCGACCAGTCCGGTGCCGGTGGGAAAGCGCGGGGGATCACCGGGCCGAGCTCGTCGGCGCAGACCACCGTCGCGCCGGCGGGCGGGCTGGTGTAGAGCTCGACGATCCGCGTCCTTTTCCCTCGAAGGCCGGATCCTTCGAGCGTGTCCAGGATCGCGTGCGCCGCCAGCGGACACCCCCTCCGCGAGCAGAATCCGGCGCACCTGGGAGAGGCTGACCTCGATGCCCAGGCCCCGGGCCGCGGCGACCAGCGTGTCCAGGGTCCACTCCACGGGCCCCGACTTGTCCGCGGCTCACATCTCGTTTGACGGCTGTACCTCAAGTCGGCCGGGCGGGGTCTGCTTGACCAGGCCGACGATCTGCGAGCGTTCGGCTTCGGTGATGCTTCGCCTGCGACCCTGCCCGCCCAGATCCTCCAGGCCCTCCAGCCCCGAGCGGCTGAAGCGGTGCAGCCAGCGGCGCACCGTCTTCTGACCACACCTCAGCTCTTCGGCGATCTGCGGGACAAGCCACCCGTCCCAGCTCAGCTCCACCGTCCGGCACCGCTCCACCACATCCCTCGGCGCCTTTCTGGCCGACGCTAGTGCCGCATCAGGCAACGTTCGCCCTGTTCACGACCTCGCGGAGGCGCGTGTCGGCGGCGTGCTTGTTCCGCCAGATGATGTAGCGACGGATCATGCTGCCCTGTTCCTTGTGGCCAGCATGGTCGGTGCCGTCGAGAGCGAAGTAGGCGCAGGGCTGTGAACTGGGCCTCGATGCGGTTGAGCCAGGAGCTGTTGGTCGGCGTGTAGGCGAACTCGACGTTGTTGGCCACGGCCCAGTCGCCGACCGGGGTGTGCTTCTTCGTGGTCAGGTGCGGGGAGAAGTTGTCGAGCACGATCGCCATGCGGATCTCGGGTGGGTGGAGGCTGCGCAGGTAGCGGCAGAACTCGAGGAACCTCGTGCGGTTCTTCTTCGGCTTGATGTGGCCGTAGAGCTGGTCCTTGTCCAGGTCGTAGGCGGCGAAGAGGTGGCGGACTCCGTGCGGGCGGGTGTAGGTCGCTCGGCGTCGGGGCCGGGGCTTGCGGTCGGGATCCTTGTGCCGGCCGCCGCGTTCGGCCCATCACCGGCCGGGGCGGGGCTGGAGGTTGAGCGGCCCGAACTCGATCAGGCAGAAGATGACTTCTGGCTCGCCCTCCTCGGGTACGACCTCGCCGTCGGCGATCGCGTAGAGGTGCTCGACACGGGCCTTCTTGGTCGCATAGTCGAGGTCGCGGGAGGTCTTCCAAATCTTCATGCGTTGAAACGAGACGCCTTCCTCGCGGAGCAGGGCCCGCAGGCCCTCGTGGCTGATGTCGTCGACCACCCCCGCGGCGACCAGGAAGTCGGCCAGCTTGGCCAGACTCCAGGTCGAGAACGGCAGACCGTGCTCGGCCGGCCTGGACTTGGCGATCTTCTTGATCTCCCGGCGTTCAGGGAGGGTGAAGGTCTTCGGTCGGCCGCCGACTTGGACACCCCGAACAGCGGGGCCAATTGGCGCAGGGTGAGGTGCGTGCGCCCGTACGCGGCGACCAGGAGCACGCGGTCCTCCAGTGGCAGGCTCCAGGGCCGGCCCTTGCGCACAGGATCCGCACCCTCACGCCGCAAAACGGTGATCAGCTTGCCGAACTGGCGCGGGCTCAGCCCGGTGAACGGGGCTGTCCAGGAGGGCTCCAACACCGTGACCACACCAGACACAGCAAGATCATCTCACCCGTGGCCAGCAGTTACGGGACAGCCCTTAGGGCCTGCCGATCATCAAGGTGTTGCTTTCAGGGGTGGGACCTCGTTGATGTCGTATGCGCATCCCGGACGAGACTCGTGACCAACTTGCTGTGAAGTTTGCGGTGTTGTTTCCACATCTGGACGAGCGGCAGCGGCGGTTGCTGGCGGCCGCGGAGGCCCGGAGCCTGGGGCATGGCGGCATCCGGGCCGTGGCCCGGGCGGCCAGGGTGAGCGAGACAACGATCCGCAGGGGTATGTCCGACCTGGAGGCGGGCGAGCCCCTGGTGGAGCGGGTGCGGCGGCCGGGCGGTGGGCGCAAACGCGTCGCGGATCTCGATCCCGGACTGCGGTCTGCGCTGTTGGGTCTGGTCGAGCCAGACGAGCGTGGGGATCCGATGTCGCCGTTGCGGTGGACGACCAAGTCGACCCGCACGCTGGCAGCCGAACTGACCCGCCAGGGACACCGGGTTGGTGCCGACACCGTCGCCGGCCTGCTGCGTCAGGAGGGCTTCCGGTTGCAGGCCAACGCCAAGACGCTTGAGGGCAGTCAGCATGCCGACCGGGATGCCCAGTTCCGGTATCTCAACGAGCAGGCACGCGCTCATCGGGATGCCGGCCAGCCGGTGATCAGCGTGGACACGAAGAAGAAGGAGCTGGTCGGCGACTTCCATAATCCGGGCCGTTCATGGCGGCCGACGGGCGACCCGGTGCCGGTACGCGTGCATGACTTCGCCGACCCGCAGCTGGGCAAGGCCATCCCTTACGGCATCTACGACCTGGCGGCCGACACCGGCTGGATCAACGTCGGCACCGACCACGACACCGCCGCGTTCGCGGTGGAGTCGATCCGCCGCTGGTGGCACGACCAGGGCTGGGCCGCCTATCCGCGGGCTTCCCGGCTGCTGATCACCGCCGATGCGGGCGGCTCCAACGGCTACCGCACCCGGGCCTGGAAGCTCCACCTCGCCCGTCTGGCCGCCGAGACCGGCCTGACCATCACGGTCTGCCACCTGCCTCCGGGCACCTCGAAATGGAACAAGATTGAGCACCGGCTCTTCTCCCACATCACCATGAACTGGCGCGGCCGCCCGCTGACCAGCCACGAAGTCATCCTCGAATCGATCACCGCGACCACCACCCGCACCGGACTGCGCGTGAAGGCACGGCTGGACACCAACACCTATCCCACCGGCATGGGCGTCGGCGACGCGGAGATGGCGGCTCTGCCACTGACCCGGCACACCTTCCACGGCGAGTGGAACTATGCCCTGCACCCCCAGCCGACCCCAGCCATCCCGGCAGCCCGAAGCAGCCGGCCATCGGCGCCGCAGTGGGACCCGGCCATGCTGTCCGATCCCGTACTGACCGGCCTGACCCCGCACCAGCTGCGGCACCTCATCGAAACCCTGGCCGCAAAAGGGGACACCCGCCGCGGCCGCCCGCCCCGCCTCACCTTCGCTGACCAGGTCCTAGCAACCGTGCTCCACCTGCGCGTCAACCTGGCCGCGGAACCCCTCGCCGTGCTCTTCAACAGCAGCCGCACCGCCATGCACCGCACGCTGCTGAAGATCAGACGCCTGCTCGAAGCCCAGGGCATCACCATCGCGTCGGCCACCACCCCACCAGCCGCCCTGGCAGCCCTCCAAGCCCAAGTCGCCACCCGAAGCAACAACCCCAACAGCAAGATCAAGACGACAGGTTAATGATCGGCAGGCCCTAATACTCCAGTCTGACTTCGCGATCTTGTCGCGGGACCCGGCTGGGAACGGGTACGGCCACCGCGTGATCATCGGTTGG
>NZ_BAAAGU010000076.1:0-3601 GCF_039524635.1 Streptomyces thermocarboxydovorans
TCACCGACAACGGCGGAATCTTCGGACCCGGACGACTCATACCGAACCAACGACGAATCTCCGACTCAGGTCACTAGAGCAGCGCTCGCTCCTGGGTCGCTCCTGGCGTGCCGCGGCCCGGTAGGTCTCAGGGATCGAGCACCGCCTCCATCACCGACCGGGCGATCGGGGCCGCCGTGCCGCCGCCGCTGATCTCCCGGCGGTTGGCCGCCGCGTCCTCGACCACCACCGCCACCGCCACCCTCGGCTGGATGTCGTTGCGGTCCTGCGCCCAGCCCACGAACCAGGCGTACGGCGTACCGGAGTTGCCCAGGCCGTGCTGGGCGGTGCCGGTCTTGCCGCCGACCACGGCGCCGGGGATCGCGGCCCGCTCCCCGGTGCCCTTCTCGACCACGCCCCGCATCAGCTGCTGCAGCCGCATCGCCGTACCCGGCTGCATCGCCCGCCGGACGGGGCGGGAGCCGCCCGAGGAGACCGTGCCGCCGTTCGCCCGGGTGACGCGCTCCACCAGATACGGCTCGCGCACCTGCCCGCCGCTCGCCACCGCCGCCGCCACCATCGCCATCTGCAGCGGTGTCGCCCGCGTGTTGTACTGCCCGATCGAGGCCAGCGCCAGCTGCGCCCGGTCCACCGTGGTGTCGAAGGTGCTGCGGGCCACCGGGAACGGGATGCGCAGATCCTCGTCGTTGAAGCCGAAGGCGTGCGCCGTCGACGCCATGTCCTTCAGGCCCGTCCTCACCCCCAGCTTGGCGAACACCGTGTTGCAGGAGAGGGTGAACGCCTCCCGCAACGAGGCGTCCTCGCAGCCTTGCGCCCCGTTGGTCAGCCGGGTCGTGGTCCCCGGCAGCACATACGGGTCGGGCGAGTCGGTCGGCTCGTCCAGGTCGCCGGCCACCCCCGCCTCCAGCGCCGCCGCCGCGGTGATCACCTTGAACGTCGAGCCCGGCGGATACGTCTGCCGCACCGCCCGGTTCAGCAGCGGCTTGTCCGGGTCGGCGTTCAGCCGCTGCCAGGCCGTTCGCGCCGTCTCCCCGTTGCCCGACAGCAGTTCCGGGTCGTAGGAGGGCAGGGACACCAGGGCCAGGATCCGCCCGGTGGCGGGCTCCACCGCGGCCACCGCGCCCTTGCGGGAGCGCAGCCCCTTGTACGCCGCCCGCTGCGCCGCCGGGTGGATCGTGGTCTCCACGTCGCCGCCCGCGTTGCGGGAGCGGGTGAACTCGTTCCACAGCGGCAGCGGCGCCAGCACCGGGTCCGTGCCGGACAGCAGGGCGTCCTCGGTGTGCTCCAGCAGCGTCGTGCCGTACTCCTGCGAGGCGAAGCCGGTCACCGGCGCGTACAACGGCCCGTCCCGGTAGGTCCGTTCGTAGCGCAGATGCTCCTCGGTGTCCCGGGAGCCGGTGACCGGGCGGCCGGCGACCAGGATGTCGCCGCGCGGCTGGTGGTAGCGGGCGATGGTGTCGCGGCGGTTGGCGGGGTTGTCCCGGTAGGTCTCGGCCCGCAGCAGCTGCACCCGCGCGGCGTTCACCAGCAGCGCCACCAGCAGCAGGGCGCAGAACCCGGCCGCGTGCCGGATGTACCGGGTCACCGGCGCCCACCTCCGTCCGCCCGGCGGCGCGCCGAATGGCTCAGCCGGACCAGCAGCGCCACGATCGCCCAGTTGGTGACCACCGAGGAGCCGCCCTGCGCCAGGAACGGCATCGCCATCCCGGTCAGCGGGATCAGCCCGGTCACCCCGCCCGCGATCACGAACACCTGCAGCGCCACGATCGAGGAGAGCCCCACCGCCAGCAGCTGCCCGAACGGGTCCCGCAGCGCCAGGCCGGCCCGGTAGCCGCGGTCCACCAGCAGCCCGTAGAGCAGGAAGATCGCGCACAGCCCGGCCAGGCCCAGCTCCTCGCCGGCGGTGGCCAGGATGAAGTCGGACTTGACGGCGAATCCGATGAGCACCGAGTGCCCGAGGCCAAGACCGGTGCCCAGCAGCCCGCCCTCCGCGAAGGCGAACAGCGACTGGGCGAGCTGGTTCGGTCCCTCGCCGGCCTCGATGGAGGAGAACGGGTGCAGCCAGGTCTCGATCCGGCCGTGCACATGCGGCTCGAGCCGGCCCACCGCCACCGCCCCCAGCGAGGCCAGCAGCAGACCGACGGCGATCCAGCCCGCTTTGCCGGTGGCGACATAGAGCAGGACGACGAACAGGCCGAAGAACAGCAGCGAGGTGCCGAGGTCCCGCTCCAGCGCGAGCACGCCCACGCTCACCAGCCAGACGGCGAGGATCGGGCCCAGCACCCGGCCGGTGGGCAGCTGCAGCCGCCAGACGCGGCGGCCGGAGTACGTCAGCGCCTTGCGGTTCTCGGCCAGGTACGCGGCGAAGAACACCGCGAGCAGCACCTTCGCGAACTCGCCCGGCTGGATGGAGAATCCCGCCACCCTGATCCAGATGCGGGCCCCGTTCACCGCGGGGAAGAGGATCGGCACGGTGAGCAGGATCAGCGCGGCGGCCACGCACAGCCGGGTGCAGCGCTGCAGCACCCGGTGGTCGCGCAGCACCAGGATCACCACGATGAACAGCGCTACGCCCAGCGTGGACCACACCAGCTGGGTGGGGGCCGCCCGGTCGTGCGGCGTCTCCAGGTCCAGCCGGTAGATCAGCACCAGGCCCAGTCCGTTGAGCAGCACGGCGATGGGCAGCAGCAGCGGGTCGGCCCAGGGGGCGCGGAAACGCACCGCCATATGGGCGACCAGCGCGAGCACGCCGAGCCCGGCGCCGTAGCCGGCGGCGCCGGGCGGGACGGAGCCGTTCTTGGCGAGTCCGACGGCGCAGTAGCCGTAGACCGACAGCAGGACGGCCAGGAGGATCAGGGCCAGTTCGATGCCACGGCGCCGGGGGAGACGGACGGGGGGCGCGGACGTCTCCGCCGCCGCCAGGGTGATTCCGGCCTTGCTCATGTCCGGAACCTACCCAAGTGCCGTGAGTTGCGAGCTTTGCCGGTCAGCACCAGCGTGGCGCCGGCCCGATGTTCTCGATGTAGCGGGCCGCACCCCAGGCCCAGGTGCCGTCGGTGAGCAGGTACCACAGCGGGTTGCCGTCCACTCGGTCGCCGGGGACCTTGCAGAAGATGGAGACCACCTCGCCCCGGTGGACGTAGCGGATGACCTGCGAACCCCGGGTCGGGGCGGTGCGCAGCGCCAGGCGGTCCGCGGTGACGCGGCCCTTGAACTCGCCCTGGTCGTCGTGGTGGCCGCCGGACTGGTTCGACTGGTTGCCCCAGTCGCCGCTGCCGCCTCCGCCGCCGGACTGGTTGGACTGGTTGCCCCAGTCGCCGCCACCGCCGCCGCCCTGGAGGTTGCCGTTGCCGCCGCTCTGCTGGCCCCAGCCGCCCCCGCCGCTCTGGTGGTTGCCACCCTGCTGGTAGCCGCCGCTCTGGTGGTTGCCGCCCTGCTGCTGGCCGCTCTGGTGGTTGCCGCCCTGCTGCTGGCCGCTCTGGTGGTTGCCGCCTTGCTGCTGGCCGCTCTGGTGGTTGCCGCCTTGCTGCTGGCCGCTCTGGTGGTTGCCGCCTTGCTGCTGGCCGCTCTGGTGGTTGCCGCCTTGCTGCTGGCCGCTCTG
>NZ_BAAAGU010000076.1:3700-24778 GCF_039524635.1 Streptomyces thermocarboxydovorans
CTGCTGCTGGCCGCTCTGGTGGTTGCCGCCTTGCTGCTGGCCGCTCTGGTGGTTGCCGCCTTGCTGCTGGCCGCTCTGCTGGTTACCGCCTTGCTGCTGGCCGCTCTGCTGGTTACCGCCTTGCTGGTAGCCGCCCTGCTGACTGGCCTGCTGGTTGCCCCCTTGCTGGTAGCCGCCCTGCTGCTGGTTCCCGCCCTGCTGTTGGCCGGACTGCTGGCCGCCCTGCTGATTGCCCCCTTGCTGCTGATTCCCCCCCTGCTGGTTCCCGCTCTGCTGGTTGCCGCCGGTGTCGCCGCTCTGCTGCTGGCTCCAGTGGTTGTTGTTGCTGCTGCTGTCGCTGTTGGCGTTGCCGCCACCGCCGTCGTCTCCGCCGTCACTGGCGACGGCGGGGGTGATGGCGGCCGCGACGGCCAGCGCGCCGGCGGCGAGCGCTATGGGCAGTCGACGGGGAGAGCGCAGGGACATGGCAGTACCTCCATATGAGGGACGAACGTGTCGAAGGTGACTTGTCGCCACATGTCGTCACACTAGGAGCGCCTGCAGCGGTACCGCCCGCCTTACTGCGCCATCGGAGAACCCGTCAGACCACACCGTTGGCGGTTGCGTCCCCGTTCTGAGGGAGTGTCAGGGTGGTCACGGCACCGCCGTCGGGCGCGTTCGCGAAGTCCAGCCGGGCGCCGAGAACCTCCGCCTGGCCCAGCGCGATGGTCAGCCCGAGCCCGTGCCCCTTCTTCCCGCTCTCCGTGCGGAACCGCTGAGGCCCGTGCGCCAGCAGGTACTCCGGGAAGCCGTCCCCGTGATCCCGCACGGTGACCACCGGCCCGTCCACCGTGAGCGTCACCGGCGCCCGCCCGTGCCGGTGCGCGTTGGCCACCAGATTGCCCAGCACCCGCTCCAGCCGGCGCCGGTCGGTCTCCACGGTGACGTCCCGTACGACCTCGACCTCCGTGTCGGTCCCCGAGGCGCGCACCACGCGCCGGGCCAGCGCCCCGAGCTGCACGGTGTCCAGGTCCAGCCGCTCGCGCCGGGCGTCCAGCCGGGAGATCTCCAGCAGGTCCTCGGTGAGCGTGCGCAGCGCCGCCACCCGGTCGCGCACCAGCTCGGTCGGCCGCCCCGGCGGCAGCAGCTCGGCCGCCGCGTGCAGCCCGGTCAGCGGCGTGCGCAGCTCGTGCGCCACGTCCGCGGTGAACCGCTGCTCGGCGAGCAGCTTCCCCTGCAGCGAGGCCGCCATGGAGTCCAGCGCGGCGGCCACCGCGGCCACCTCGTCCTGCGGGCGCGTCCGGTCCCGGGCGCGCGGGTCGTTCACCCGCGCGTCGAGGTCGCCCGCGCTGATCCGCCGGGCCACCCGCGCGGTGGCGTGCAGCCGCCGGGTCACCCGGGTCACCGCGAAGGCGCCGACGAGCAGCGTGGCCCCGATCGCCAGCGCCGAGGAGGCCACGATCGCCCGGTCGAGTCCGTCGATGGTCCGCTCGCCCTGCGCGTAGTCGACCCGCACGGCCAGCGCCCTCCTGCCGTCCACCGGTCCGGCCGCCCACATCGTCGGCCGGCCCTGGTGGCGCGCCAGCATCGTGCCGCGCCGGCCGGAGACGGCCAGCTCGCGCAGCTCGGCCGGCAGCCCCGGCGGGTCCACCGCGGCTCCGCCGCGCGGCGCGTCCCCCGCCTCGTATTCGCGGGTCGCCTCGGTCAGCCGCCGCAGCGCGGTGTCCCGCGCCTGGCCGACGGTCTGATCGGTCACCTGGACGTGCACCAGCACACCGAGCAGCGCGGCGAGCGCACAGCACATCACGGTGATGAACACGGCGGCCCGCACCGCGAGCGGCCCGGTCCAGCGGGGCAGCCCGAGCCTCACGAGACGCCCGCCGGCGACGACTGGACGAACGACGACTGGACGAACGACGACTGGACGAACGACAACTGCGCGGACTGCGACGATTGCGCGGACGGCGACCGCGAGGGCGCGGGCTCGGACGTGGGGCCGGCGCCCGGCGAGTGCTGCTGCGAGGTCCGCTTGCGGCCGGTCGGGAGCATCTCGTCGTGCGTCAGCAGCATCGCCCGCTGCCGCGGATCCCAGGTCCACCGCAGCCGGTACTCGTACCCGGCGACCTCCGACGGCGAGCGGATGATCACCGACCGCCCGGCCAGCTCGACCCCGCTCAGGGCGTCGTCGTACGCCATGATCTGCACCAGCCGGTGCTTGTGCACCGTGTAGACGCGCACGCCGGTCAGATCCTCCGGCATCAGCCGCACGCCCAGCGTGAGATCGGCCCGCCCGTCACCCGTCAGGTCCCGGTAGTACGGCTTCAGCACCGGGCACCCGGGGCGCCGGCGTCCACTCTCGCCCTCACCGCACTTGCCCATCGCCCCGGCGGTGTCCCGGTACGGCGCCTTCGCGCCCTCGTACTCCTCCGGGTGCGCGGAGATCTCGGCCCGCACCACCGCGACCGGATCCACCTCGCGGATGTCGTCACCGGGCACGGCGACGCCCTTGACCACCTCGGTGTCCACCTCGCCCAGCTCGTACGCCGGGCTCGACGCCGGCGTCAGCTCGGGCCACAGCCGCGCCGGACTCATCGCGGTCGGTGTCTCGCCCGCCGCCCGCAGCCCGCCGCTGTCGCCGCAGCCCACGGCCGCCGACAGCACCGTCGCGACGACGGCGGCACGGCGAAGGGCGCGCATGCGGCGGCTGACGGGCACGGGACTCCTGATGAGACGTTCTTGAACCACTTTCGGCTGCGCACACCCTATTCGCGGGGCCACCGCCGCCGCGTCCAGGGTGACGCCGCCGAGGGGATCCGGATGGGCGGTGCCTATTCGGCCAGCTCCTCCAGCTGCCGCACCGTGGGCAGGCCCGTGCGCAGATAGTCGACGAACAGGTCGTTGTGCAGGGCCCACGGCGAGCGGCGGGCGCGGATCAGGCGGATCGCGGCGTCCGCGGACTCGCCCCCGCGCATCAGCGCATGCGCCACGACCAGACCTGAACGGTTGTACCCGTGGTAGCAGCGCACCAGGACCGTACGGCCGCGCTCCAGCGCCTCGCACACCGCCTCCGCCAGCCTGATCACCCCGGCCAGCTGCGTCCCGTCCAGCGGCCCGTCCGGGATCGGCCACACCTGGTGCTCGACTCCCTGGTCCGGCCCGTACCCCGGCAGCCGCAGCAGTGTCTGCACCAGATCGAACTCACGCCGGACCACCGCGAGCTGCAGCCGTCCGGAACGGCCTCTGAACTCGTGTCCACCCATCCACAGACCGGGCACGATCTCGTCCCACGGACGGTCCGGAGCCGGTACGTCGGGTCGCTCTCGGCGGGTTCGCAATAGGCGCCTCCCCACGATCCCCAACTTCTACCCAAGGTAGCCGGGTTCTTGCCCCTGCAGCACCCCGCCTGTTCCCATGGACTGGGGTGATGGTGCATGAACGGACTGCGCGTCATACCGACCTGGCAGGCCGGCCGCGAACGGCTCTACGTCCGCCACCCGGACGGCAGGAACCTCGCCTGGTACGACCGCGAGGCGGCCCGCGTCAACCTGCTCCGCCAGGACCACGAGGAGGACGTGCTGCAGGCGCTGGGCCCCTACCTCACCGGCCCCGTCTCCGTCGGCCCGCCCCCCGTCCCCACCCCCGCCGAGCTGGCGCGACTGTCCCTGCACCCCGACGACGACCTCGCACCCAACCGCCCCGGCGAGGCCCTGCTGATCGCCCTCGACCGCGATCCGGGCCCCGCCCGGCTGCTGCGCCCCGACCGGCGCCGCAGGGCGCTCACCGCGGAGCAGACGGTGGGCGAGGCACTGGACCGCATGGACGGCGCCGGCTGGCGCACCCTGCACTCCGTCCCGCTGCCCGGCGGCGACCGCATCCACCACCTGCTGATCGGCCCCGGCGGCCTGTACGCCGTCCACAGCCGGTACGCCCACAAGCAGCGGGTGACGGTCACCGACCCCCATGTCACGCTGGGCCGCCGCAGGCCGGAACCGCTGCTCCGGCTCGTCCGCGCCTGCGCCGACCGCGCCTGCCACGCCCTGACCGCCGAGGTGCGCCCGGTGCTGGTCCTGGCGGGCGCCTCCCGGGTGGACGTCGCGGCGACGCCGCGCGAGGTGCGGGTGCTGACGGACGCGGATGTGCCGGGGCTGGCCCGGCAGGGCGGCGTCCTCAAGCCGGCCGATGTGGAGGCCCTGTACGCGATGGCCCGCGACCGGAACACGTGGACGCGGGTGTGAGGAGGCGCCGGGCGCGGCTGCGCTCGGCAGGGTCTGCGCGGTCTCGATCTGTGAGCCCATCGCTTCAGGGCAGCGTCCCCGCGTGCTCCGGGTCCAGCAGCGGCGCCAGCAGATCGCCGTGGTCCGTCAGGCGCGGCCCCAGGTCGGGCGCGGTCAACGCAAGCCCGTCCGGTGACCGGCACTCCTCGACCTCCTTCCAGGTCACCGGTGCCGACACCAGCGGTTCCGCACGGGCGCGCAGGGTGTACGGGGCGGCCGTGGTCTTCCGGGCGGCGTTCTGGCTCCAGTCGACGAAGACCTTCCCCGGCCGCAGGCTGCGCGTCATCCGGTGCAGCACCAGCCGGGGCATCGCCTTCTCCGCCTCCACCGCCAGCCCCTTGGCGTAGTCCGACACCCGCTCGGGCGAGGCGCCCCGCACCGCCGCCAGCAGGTGCAGCCCCTTCGAGCCGGAGGTCTTCGCGTACGCCTCGATCCCGTCCTCGGCGAGCCGGTCCCGCAGCCAGAGGGCGACCTCGCAGCAGTGGACGATCGTCGCGGGCGGCCCGGGGTCCAGGTCGAAGACGATCCGGTCCGCCTCCCCGGGGTTCTGGACCAGCCACTGATGGGTGTGGAACTCGGTCACCAAGTTCGCCGCCCACATCAGGCTCGGCAGGTCCTGCACCAGGACCATCCGCGACGGCCCCTCCGACCTGGGCACCTCGGCGGTGGTGACCCAGTCGGGCGTACCCGGCGGTACGTTCTTGGTGAAGAACACCTGCCCGCCGGGCCCGTCCGGATAGCGCAGGAAGGACACCGCCCGGTCCCGCAGATGCGGCAGCAGCACCTCCGCCACGGTCGCGTAGTAGTGCAGTACCTCCGCCTTGGTGAACCCGGTGGCGGGATACAGCACCTTCTCCAGATTGCTGAGCGGGAGCCGCCGCCCCTCCACCTCAGTGATAGGCGCCATACGATGAGAATCTCACGCAAACCATGACAAACGGTCGGGAAGGTGTCGCACGTGAGGTCCATCTGGAACGGCGCGATTTCGTTCGGCCTGGTCAGCATCCCGATCAAGCTGGTGAACGCCACCGAGAGCCACTCGATCTCCTTCCGCCAGATCCACACCGAGGACGGCGGCCGGATCCGGTACCGCAAATTCTGCGAACTGGAAGACCGCGAGGTCGGCAACCAGGAGATCGGCAAGGGCTACGAGGACTCGGACGGCACGATCATCCCGATCACCGACGAGGACCTGGCCCGTCTGCCGATCCCGACCGCCAGGACCATCGAGATCGTCGCCTTCGTGCCCAGCGACCGGATCGACCCGCTGCAGATGGACTCCGCCTACTACCTGGCGGCGAGCGGCGCGCCGGCCGCCAAGCCGTACACCCTGCTGCGCGAGGCCCTCAAACGCAGCAACAAAGTTGCCATCGCGAAGTTCGCGCTGCGCGGCCGGGAGCGGCTGGGCATGCTGCGGGTGGTCGGCGACGCCATCGCGATGCACGGACTGCTCTGGCCGGACGAGGTGCGCGCACCTGAGGGAGTCACCCCCGACACCGACGTGACCGTCCGCGACAAGGAACTCGACCTCGCGGACGCCCTGATGGAGACCCTCGGCGAGGTCGACCTGGAGGACCTGCACGACGAGTACCGCGAGGCCCTGGAGGAGGTCATCGCCGCCAAGGCCGCGGGCGAGACCCCGCCGGAGCTGCCCGAGCCCGAGCGGGGCGGCAAGGTCCTGGACCTGATGGCCGCGCTGGAGAACAGCGTCCGCGCCGCCCGCGAGTCCCGGGGCGAATCCGCGGAGGAGGCCGAGGTCAAGCCCCTCCCGCGGCGCAAGACCTCCCGTGCGGCCCCCAAGGAGACCGGCGCCAAGAAGTCCACCGCCAAGAAGACCCCGGCCGAGAAGACGGTATCCTCCCGCAAGTCGACGAGCGCGAAGAAGACCGCCGCAAAGAGCGCATCCGCAAAGAGCAGCGGCACGAAGAGCACAGCGAAGAAGTCGACGGTCAAGAAGACATCGGCGACGAAGAAGACCGCTTCCCGGAAACGGTCGGCGTGACACGGCGCGAGATCGGCCCCGCCTCCACGAAGTGGGCGCCGATTACGGTACGTTGCCCCAGACACACTGGTACCAGGAGGAGCAGCAAGGCCCAGGTACCGGGGTGAGCAGTCAGGCGGTGAGGCAAGGAGCACGAGTGACGACGTCCGCGACCGAGATCGAGACCGATCTCATCGATCTCAGCCGCTGCGGTCTGCGGGAGGTGATGGCCCTCCGCGACGACTCGGTCACGGACGCCCTGTCCTCCCTCGTACGGCATCTGGGCGAGAGGACCGCGGCGCAGAGCGCGAGCGGCGGCGCCGGCAGTCCCTATCTCGCCGTCGACTGCGCCCCCGACCGGCACTGAGGCCGCCGCGGATGACCGCCACGACGCGGCATCGCGTCCCGCTGTCGGATCTGGACGATCTCGCCGCCGGCCGCATGTCCCCGGCGACCGCCGGACGGATGCGGGCCGTGGAACGCGGCCGCCGCATGCTGATGCTGCGCGCCGTCGTCGAGGCCGCCCGGGACGCGGGCGCCGAGCGGGGCTCGCCGCTCTCCCCGCTCACCACACCGCTGGACCTCCTGATGCGGGTCGAGCGGGACCACCCGGACGTGGTGGCGGACCTCCTCGACCACCCCGGCCTCGGGATATGGGCGGTCCGGGTGCTCGACCGCCTGCGCGCCCCGCAGCCCGGCAACGCCGGCAACGCCGGCAAGGACGGCAACACCGACGACGCGGACGCCCCTGCCCTCTGGCAGGAGCTCGGCTACCTCCACGCCCTCGCCGCGGCGGCGGCCCTGCGCGCCGGCTGCCCCACCGACATCGACCTGCCCGTCTTCGGCGACGCCGTGTCCCTGCCGACCCTGGGCCGGATGACCTTGCCCGCACACCCGGCCGACCGCCCCGGAGGGCACCCGGTGGCCGTGCTGCGGATCCCCGCATCCGGCCCCGCCCGGCTGACGGTGGCGGACCGGACCCTCCCCCTCCCCGCCGACCTCGCGCTCGCGGAGGCCGGCTGGCAGCCGCTGCACCGCGCCGCCGGCGGCACCTTGGTCCTCGACAACAGCGACCCCTACCGCGACTTCCGCACCGCCCCTCAGCCGGTCACGCCGCTCACCCCGGCCGAGGCAGGCCGCTGGCGGACGATGCTCCAGGACGCCGACGCCGCCCTCCGCCGCCGGCACCCGCACGCGGCGGCGCTGCGGGCCACCGCCCTGCGCGTCCTGGTGCCGCTCCCCGAAGCACCCCGGTACCGCCCGACCAGCGCCTCCTACAACGAGGCCTTCGGCAGCGCGCTGATGTCGCTGCACCAGGACACCGGCGACCTCGCCGCGACGCTGGTGCACGAGGCACGCCACTCGGTGCTCAACGGCCTGCTGCACCAACTGCCGCTGTGCGAGGAGGCCCCGGGGGACGAAGACGCGGCGCCGGACTCCGGGCGGCGGGAACTGCTGTACGCGCCGTGGCGCGGTGACCCCCGGCCCGCCTCCGGACTGCTGCACGGCGCCTACTCCTTCGCGGGCGTCGCCGGCTTCTGGCGCGTCGAACGCCATGCGCTCGACGGCACGGCCGCCCGCCTGGCTCACTTCGAGTTCGCCCTGTGGCGCGAGGCCGTCACCCAGGCCCTGCGCACCCTCGAGTCCCGTGCCCCGCTGACCCCTCTGGGACGGCGGTTCGTGGCGGCCATGACCGAGCAGGCCGCCGCCTGGGCGGCGGAGCCGGTCCCCGCGGACGCGGAGGCCCTCGCCCGGCAGGAGACCGCCGACCTGCAGGCGGTCTGGCGGGCCCGGCACACCGTCCCGGACGCCGAGGGCGTACGCCTCCTGGCCCGCGCCTGGCGGGACGGCACCGACCCGCACACCCTCCCCGAGGTCCCCTCCGAGGTGCGCACCGACCCCCGCTACGGGCCGCCCGACCCGAGGGGCGAACTCCGGCGCGCCGCCCTCACCGGACCCGGCGCCGTCGCCGCGCACGCCCACGGCGGGAGCTACGCCGCCGGACGCGACCCCGAGCTGACCGCTCCGGACATCGCGCTGTGCGAGGGGGACGCCGAGCGCGCCGAGCACGGGTACGCCCGCGTCCTCGCCCGCGACCCCCACTCCCCGCCGGCCTGGGCGGGCCTCGGCCTCGCCTTCGCGGCAACCGGTGCGCCGGCCGCCGCACACGCGGTGCTGCGCCGCCCCGAACTGGTCCGCGCCGTCCACCGCGCCCTCGCCCGTGACGGCGAGGGAGCCCCGCCCGCCATCCGCACCCTGAGCGACTGGATCGGCCGGATCCCGGCGGTTGCCGGCGAGCCCCCTCCCTGCCTCTGACGGACCTGCGCCGCCCTCGCTCCCCGCCCTCGCCGGTCTGGCGCCGCCCCGGCGCCTGCGCCTACCCTGCCGCACACAGTTGTGCCCAACTCGCTCATACAGGGGAGGAGTTGCGTGGCAGCAGCGTCTCCCGGCGACGTCTCCGGCCCCGCTGCCGCCCCCTCCTGGCAGGCGCGCCTCCTCGGCCCGACGGGCAGCCCATACGCCCTGGCCGCAGTCCTGGTCGCCGAACGCACGCTGCTGACCTGCGCTGCCGTTCTCGATCGTGTCCCGGCCGCCGGGTTCGTGCTGGCGGAGTTCCGGGGGAGCGGTGAGGTGCGGCGGGTGCCCGCGAGGGCCGAGGAGATCAGCCCCCTGCACCCCCTCGCCGTACTGCACTTGGAGCGGCCCGCCGATGCCGTGCCCGCTCCGCTCGGGCGCTGCGGACAGCGCGAGGGAGTGGCGGTGACGGCGTTCGGGCACGACGGGGCGGGCTCGGGGCTGCGCGTCCACGCGCAGGTCACCGGCGCATGGCGTGCCGGGGCCCGGCGGCTGGAAGTGCGCGAAGGCACCTGGCCGGAGGGGCAGTTCACGGGGGCCGGCGTCTGGGACGCCGAACGCGCGCAGGCGGTCGGTGTGATCGCCCCCGCGCTTCCCGCGTCCCCGGATCCGGCCGGGGGCGCGCGGATGGTCCCGTTCGACGTGTTGGAGGCGACCCGTTTTGGTGAACTGCTGTCCGGGAATTTTCCTTCTGGATACAACTACGCCCAACAACCCTCAGCACAGGGCGAGTTGTGGCCTTTGGTGGAAAACTTGCTGGCAATGGAGTCGATAGCGTCGGACGGGGGAGCGGCACTGCTGTCCCTCCTGCCCGGCCGGATCGCCCGGGGGGTTCCACGGCAGAGTCGTCCGCGGCTTCAGCTCCTCCATCTCGTCCGCCGCTGCGACGAGTTCGAGGAGGGGCCGGCGGCCCTGGTCGCGGCCGTCCGGGTCATGGAGGGGGATACCAGCGACGTGCAGCGTTTCATCCGACAGGCCGGACAGACCTGGCCGCACCGGCTGCGTGACGACGCCTGACGCCGTGCCGGGGGCGGTGCACGATCCGGAATCGGCCGCACGCCTGGCGGACGCGTTGATGAAGGTGTCGGTGCTCGACGAGATCGGCAACCGGCGGCTCTGTGTCATCGAGGCCATGGAGCGGCTGCGGGAACGGGTGTCCGTGCCCGAGTCGCCCGAGAAGAAGATCCATGTCATCGCCATGGTGCGGGCCTTCGCCGCGGTGCCCCGCGGCTGGCGTGCCCTCACCGAGGCCGTGCAGTACCTGGCCGACTACGACCTGCCGTCCCGGCACGCCGCCTCGCTCGCCCACACCGTTGCCCTGCCCGTCTTCGAGGAGGCCGCCGAACAGGCGCTGCGCGGCCTGCTCGCCGGCCTCGACCGCACCACGGTGCCCGAGCTGGACGAGGTCTACCGGGCCGCCGCCGGGCCGTTCGGGCCGCTGCCGCCCGGCGTCAACACCGCCTGGGAGGCCCACCAGCTGCTCGCGCACACCAACTGGCCCGCCGACGGCGTACCGCCGGCCGTGCGGTTCCTGACCGCACTGGCGTCCGTGCTGTCCCCGGAGCGCGGCGAACCGGTCCGCGACTGGGTCGCACGCCAGGTGCGGGACGCCACCGGCGACCCGGCCCTCGCCTGCCGCATGCTGGAACGCGCCGGCGCAGGCGACGGTCCGCTGCCGGCGGCCGGCGGCGGACACGCGGCCTACGTAGTGATCCGGCTCTGCCCCTCGGTCAGCACACCGGACCGGGTCGACGTCACCTGCTGGACCAGCACCGGCGACACCTGGGAGCCGCGTCGGCGGGACGACTCCTCCGTGCCCCGCGACCGGCTGCGCCGCCATGTCGCCGCCCTCGTGGACCGCGAGGAGGCGCGCCTGTGCCGGCACCGCGGCGGCATCGTGCTGGAGTTCGTCCTCCCGCTGTCCCTGCTGAACGAACCGGTCGAGCAGTGGTGCCGGAACCTGGCGTTCGGCGACGAGCCGCTGTGGGACGGCGACCCCGGCGGCCCCCCGTTCTGGCAGGACTACCCGGTCGTCGTCCGCAGCCTGGAGCGGATCGAGGCGCTGCAGCTGCACCGCGTCTGGAACGAACGCTGGGACGTGCTCGCCACCGGCACCGCGGCCCCGCACGCCTACCGCTGCGTCGGCGACGTACGGGAGAACTACCCGCGGCTCAAACAGAGCCCGGACGTCGTCCTGATGACCCTGGGCGCACCGCCCGACCGGACCCGGGGCCGTGAGGAGCTCTACGTCGCCCTGCACGCCGGACTGCCCGTGCTGGTGTGGAACCACACCGGCCCGCTCGGCGAACGGGTCGGCACCGCCGTGGAGGCCACGCTGGACGGCCCCTGTGGTCAACTCCTCGACCGGATGGTGCGGTTGCGGTCCCTGCCGGAGACCCAGGACCATGAGGGGAGCGCGGAAGGCCCCCGGCCCGGCCTCGCCGTGCTGTGGGACGACCCGAACCGGCTCCCCGAGTTCCCGGAACCGGTCTTGTCGGGCAAGGCAGCCGAGACGTACGGGGACACCCGCACCGGGACATGACGCACGGGCCGGGCAGAACGACGGGCCGGGCAGGACGACGGGCAGACGAAGGGGGTGGCTGTGGAGGGCAACGGCGAGTCCGGGCGCACGGCGCGGCGCGCCACGGCACCCGAGCCGCAGCACACGAGCCACTCCTGGTGGCTCTACCGGGGCTCGGCGGGACCGGCCCCGGCGGCGCCCGTCACCGACCGGCTCCCCCCGCCGCCGCCCTGGCGTGACTTCGACGGAGGCCCGGTCGTCCCCGGACCACCGCCGCGGGACGAGGCCGCCACGCTCCGGCGCCTCGGGGCGGGCGACATGACGATGCGGCGGGTCTCCGTCCAGGAGGCCGACATGGTCAACGCCGCGCTGTTCCTGCGCCGGCCGCTGATCGTCACCGGGCCGCTGGGCAGCGGCAGGTCCAGCCTGGCGTACCGCGTCAGCCGCGAGCTGGGACTCGGCCGGGTCCTGCACTGGCGGATCACCGGCAGCACCACCCTGGCCGACGGCCTGTACGACTACGACGCCGTCGGCCGCTTACAGGACGCCGCGATACGCGGCGCCTCCCGGGGCACGGACACCGACACGGCCGGCGGCCTCGGCGACTTCTTCCAGCTCGGGCCCCTGGGCACGGCGCTGATCCCGCGCGAGGCACCCCGGGTGCTGCTCATCGACGACCTGGACAAGGCCGACCTCGACCTGCTCGACGGGCTGACGGGCATCATCGCCGACGGCGAGTTCCGCATCCCCGAGCTGTCCCGGACACGGTCCCGCGAACCGGACGTGGTGGTGCACACCGACGACCCGGACGGCACGTACACCGTGCACCACGGCAGGATCCGATGCCGCGCCTTCCCCTTCGTCGTCATCACCTGCGGCGGGGAACGCGCCCTGCCCGCCGACCTCCTGAGGCACTGCCTGTGCCTGGAGATGCCGGCCCCGGGCGCGGAACGCCTCGCCGGCTCCCTGGCCGCCCGCTTCGCCACCGGCGACGGCGCGGAGCGCCTCACCCTCATCCGGGACTTCCTCGGCCGCTCCCTGGCCGGCGGCACCCTGGCCACCGACCAGCTCCTCGACTCCGAGTACCTGCGCACCGCCCCGTCCGGCCCCGACGAGGCCTCCCTGAACCGCCTGCTGCACGCCCTGTGGCGCCCCCTCGACACAGCGGATCCGGCATGACCTCCCCCGTCCCGGAGCCCCGCCCTGACACCGGCCCCGCCGCAGCGGCGGGGCGTGACGTGCGCGGTTCCGAAGAGGGCGCCGGGTTACCGGAGTTCGGTGCGGCCGGGGGTGCTCCGGCTGGTCCATGGGAGCCGTCGCTGTCCGGTGAGGGTGAGCGGCCGTCGTCGGGTGGGGGCGGGAGTTCTTCGACCGGCGCGACCGAGGCTGCTCCGGCAGGTGCGGGTGAGCGGCCGTCGGCCGGTGTGAGGGAGCAGCCGTCGGCCGGCACGGGCGAGGGATCGCCGACCGGTGCGGGCGGGATCTCCCCGACCGGCGAAACCGAAACCACTCCCGCAGGCCCGGGCGAGCGATCGTTGACCGCTGCGGGAGAGCAATCGCCAGCCGTTATGGGGGAGCGGCCCTCGGCCGGTGCGGGAGGGACTTCCCCGATTGGCGCGACCCAGACTGCTCGGGCAGCCCCGGGCGAGCGACCGTCCGCCAGTGCGGGCGAGCGACCGTCGGCCGGTGTGGAGGAGCGGCCGTCGGCCGACGAGGGCGTGCAATCGCCGACCGGTGAGAGGGAGCCCTCGTGCGTCGATGACGCCGACGCTCCCTCGTCGGCCGGCGCGGATGGCCGCCCGCAGCCGCGGGCGGCCCACGGCATTCCGGTCCGCTCGACCGCCGGTCCTGCCCCCGAGGACGCCGTGTCCTGGGCACAGGCCCTGCGCCCGATGCGCCGTCGCGGGAGGGGCGCGGGGGACGGCGGGCCGGCCGCGCGGCTCGTGCGGGGACGGACGGGCGGTGAGCGGCGGGCGATCGTGTCGCTGGTGGTCGACGCCGGGCGCTCGATGGCCCTGTGGTCCGGCACGGCCGAGCGGTTCGCCGGAGCGCTGGCCCGCTCCCGGGCGTTCCGCGACGTACGGGTGTACCGCTGGCCGCCCGCGCGGCGGACCGGCCGGGACGACCGGGCGGCGGACGCGGACGCCGGACAGCGCACCGGCCGGTCCGCCCCGGCCGACCTCGGCGAACGCACCGGACGGACGGTGCGCGGCGACGGGGCGCCCCGGCTGCCCGACGCCCCCGGCCGGCATGTCGTCCTCGTCCTCACCGATCTGCACGGCGACCGCTGGGCCGACGGGACCGCCCGGCACCGGCTCGCCCGCTGGGCGAAACGTGCCTCCGTCGCCGTGGTGAACGTCCTCCCCGAACACCTGTGGTCCCGGGGCCCCGTCCCTCCGCACAAGGCCGCGCTGACCAGCCCGGGCCCCTTCGCCGCCAACGGCCGCTGGTCCTGGCGCCCCGACGACTTCGCCCTCGTGTGGCAGGACGACGTGGACTTCGCCGACCCGCGCGCCCTGCCCGTCCCGGTACTGGAGCTGACCGGGCAGGCGCTCCACCGGTGGGGCCGCTTCGTCGCACACGCGGAGCCGGAGGCGTACGAGGCACGGATCGTCACCGCCTCCCTCGACGCCCCGACCGCCTCGACCGCTCCGACCGCCCCGAGCGACCTCACCGGCCCGACCGCCCTCACCGACTCGCGACGGCAGCACACCCCGCCCCGCCCCCTGCCCGCGACGGAGCTGGTGCGCCGCGCCCGCGCACGGCTCAGCCCGACCACCCATCACCTCGCCCAGCTGTGCGCCGCCGTACCGCTCAACCTGCGGATCCTGGAGCTCGTACGCCGCACCCTGCTCCCCGAGGCCCGCACCTGGCACCTCGCGGAACTGCTGCACAGCGGCCTGCTGCGGTACGTCGCGCCGGCCCCCGCGCTGCCCGACCCCGCGCGGATCGAGCTGGACTTCCTGGACGGCGTGCGCGGTGAACTCCTCGCCGAGGGCACCCGGGACGAGACCGCACGGGCCATCGAGACGGTGCTCGGCCACTTCGCCGGGGCGGTGCCCGAGCCGCTGGCCGCCGATCTGCGTCAGGTGCGGGCCGTCGTCAGGGACCCCGGCCGGGCCGCCCATCTGCCGGTGGAGCGGGTGCGGCCCTGGCTGGTTCCGGTGCTGCCCGCCCTCACCGCACTCGGCGGGCGCTACGCACTCGCCGCGTCCGGTCTGCGGGCGCGGCTGTGGCACGGTGCCGCCCCGCCAGGTGTTCGGCCCCTCGAGGTCCGGGAACAACCGGAACAACGTGATCGTCCGCACCTCACCCCCGCACCCGTGGGTGAGCGTGTCGTGCACACACCCCGGATGGGAGGGAACGTGTCCGTGGGCGACCCGCAGCCCTTACCCGCTGCGCACAGGGAGAAAGCGCGCAAGCCACCGCCGATCTGGGGGAACGTGCCGCCCCGCAACCGGGCCTTCACCGGCCGCAGGAGGCTGCTGGAGGAACTCCACCAGCGGCTCCAGGAAGGCACCACGGCCGTCATCCCCGAGGCCCTCCAGGGCATGGGCGGCGTAGGCAAGACACAGCTCGCCGTCGAGTACGTCTACCGGCACATGCACGAGTACCAGATCGTCTGGTGGATCCCCGCCGAGCAGCCGCAGCAGATCCGCCAGTCCCTGGTCGAACTCGCCGGGCGCCTCGAACTCGACATCAGCAGCGGCGAGGCCGCCACCGCCGTCCCCGCCGTCATCGAGGCACTGCGCATCGGCGAACCGGACAAGAACTGGCTGCTGGTCTTCGACAACGCCGAAACCCCGGACGTCGTACGGGACTTCTTCCCGGCCGACGGACCGGGCCGCATCCTGGTCACCTCCCGCAACGGCCAGTGGGCCAGCGCCGCACGCCCGCTGGAGGTCGACGTATTCACCCGGGAGGAGAGCCGCGCACTGCTCCAGCTGCGCCTGCCCGACCTCGACGACGCCTCCGCCGACCGGATCGCCGAGACCCTCGGCGACCTCCCCCTCGGCGTCGAGCAGGCGGCCACCTGGCTCGCCGAGACCGGAATGCCCGCCGACGAGTACCTCCGGCTGTTCGAGCAGCACGCCATGGAACTCATGGCCGGCGACCCGCCCCCCGACTACCCGCTCTCCGTCGCCGCCGCCTGGAACCTGTCCCTGGAACGACTCCAGCGCGACCACCCCGCCGCCCTCCAACTGCTCCAGGTCTGCGCCTTCTTCGCCCCCGAACCGATCTCCCGCCCGCTGCTCACCGGCGTCCGCGACGCCCCCGTCCCGCCCGAACTGGCCTACGCGCTCAGCGACCCCATACGCCTCGGCCGCGCCGTCCGCGACATCAACCGCTACGCCCTCGCCCGCATCAACCACAGCACCAACACCATCCAGCTGCACCGGCTGGTCCAGCGCGTCCTGATCAACCAGATGCCGGACGAGCTGAAGGTCCGGATGCGCGCCGCCGCCCACCGCCTCCTCGCGCACGGCGATCCCACCGACCCCTCGTCCCCGGAGCAGTGGCAGCGCTACGGCGAACTGCTCCCGCACGTCCTCAGCAGCAGAGCCGTCACCTCGGGCGACCGCTGGGTCCGCCAACTCGTCCTGAACGAGATCGAGTACATGTTCTACTGGGGCGACTACGAGGGCTCCGGCGACCTCGCCCGCGAGGCCTACGAGACCTGGCGGGACGCCGACGGCGAGAACAACGAGCACGCCCTGCGCGCCGCCAAGCTCTACGGCGACAACCTGCGCGCCCTGGGCCACCACCACCGGGCGTACGAACTCGACCAGCGCACCCGCGCCGCCATGACCGAGACCCTGGGCACCGAGGACGAGAACACCCTCGAGATCACCTCGATGCTCGCCTGGGACCTGCGCATGCGGGGCGACTTCACCGGGGCCTCCGAACTCGACGGCGAGACCTTCGAGGCGAGCCGGCGCATCTTCGGCCCCAACGACGTCTCCACCCTGATCTTCGCCCACCGCGTCGCCCTCAACCTGCGGCTCACCGGCGACTTCCGGCAGGCCCTGGAACTGGACCAGGACACCCACCGCCGCAAGGTCGAGGAACTGGGCGAGAACGCGCTGTCCACCCTGCACACCCTCGCCGGGGTCGCCATGGACCTGCGGCAGGCCGGCCAGTACACCGAGGCCTACAACGTGCAGCAGGACGTCTCACGGCGCTACGAGTACCACTTCGGCGCCACCAACCCCAGCACCATCGGCAGCCAGCTCGGCCTGGCCCAGGCCGAGCGCCGCATGGGCCGCCACGCCCGGGCCATGGAACTCTCCGGCCGCGCCCTGAAGCAGTACCGCATCCGCTACGGCGACAACTACCCGGAAACCCTCGCCGCCCTGCTCACCCACGCCATCGACGTCCGCTACAGCGGCGACTTCCGGCACGCGCTGGAACTGAGCGAGGAGGGCTGCGAGGGCTACGCCCGCCTCTACGGCCCCGGCCACCCGCACACCCTCGGCGCCCGCATCAACCACGCCGTCGCCCTGCGGCTGCTCGGCCGCGTCGAGGACGCCCACCGGCTCAACGAGCAGATCCTCGACCGGCTGCGGGACAAGCTCGGCCCGGAACACCCCAACGTCCTCGCCTGCGCCAGCAACCTCGCCGCCGACCTCTGCGAGCTGGGGGAGGTCCGGGCCTCCGTCGAGCTGAGCACCCGCACGCTGGAGCAGGCCCGCACCCGCCTCGGCGAGGACCACCCGGCGACGCTGGCGACCGCCGTCAACCTCAGCCTCGGCCTGCGCCTGCTGGGCCGCGACGAGGAGGCGGACACCCTCCACACCGACACCCTCGCCCGCTACGCACGCGTCCTGGGCCCGGACCACCCCGCCCTGGCGGCGGCCCGGGACAGCAGACCGGCGAACTGCGACGTGGACCCGATGCCCCTGTAGGCGCCCTTGAGGGCACCCGCCCCCCTACAGGCACCCCGGATCCGCTGCGGACGCCCTAGTTGTGCTGTCCCGGCCCCGGCCCCGGCCCGGACCCGGCCCCGGACCTGATGCCGGCGGTGAGCAGATCTAGGAACTCGTCTCAGGCCGCGCGCCGCAGCGCCAGAACCACGTTTCTAGGAACTCGTCTCAGGCCGCCCGCCGCAGCGCCAGCACCGCGTTGTGACCGCCGAAGCCGAACGAATTGCTCAGCACCAGGTCACCCTCCGCGGGCAGCACGCGCGGGGCGCCCCGCACCACGTCCAGCTCGATCTCCTCGTCGAGCTCGGCGCAGCCCACCGTGGGCGGCATCACACCGTGGTGCAGCGTGAGCACCGCGGCGACCGCCTCGACACCGCCCGCCGCACCCTGCAGATGCCCCAGGTGCCCCTTGAGCGCGCTGACCGGCACGTTCCGGGCGCCCAGGACGTTCTGCAGCGCCCGCGCCTCCGCGAGGTCGCCGTCGACCGTGGCCGTGGCGTGCGCGTTCACATGGACCACGTCCCCGAGGTGGCCCCCCGCGTCCCGTACGGCCCGCCGCAGCGCCAGCGCGATGCCCGCGCCGGACGGGTCGGGCGCCGCCACATGGTGGGCGTCGGCGGACAGCCCCCAGCCGGCCGCCTCGCAGTAGATCCGCGCCCCGCGCGCCCGCGCATGCTCCTCGGACTCCAGCACCAGCACGCCCGCGCCCTCGCCGTTGACGAAGCCGTTCCGGTCCCGGTCGAAGGGCCGCGACGGCGAGCCCTCGGCGGGATCACCCTCGGCCAGGGCCCGCATCGCCGCGAACGACGCCATGATCGCCGGTGTCACCACGGCCTCGGCACCGCCCGCGAGGGCGACCTCCACCCGCCCGAACCGGATCCGGTCCACCGCCTGCCCGATCGCCTCCGTACCGGAGGCACACGCGCTGGTCACGGTCCGCGCCTCACCCGTGATGTGCAGATCCAGCGAGACCTGCGACGCGGCCTGCGACGGCACGGTCATCGGCGTCGTGAGCGGCGACACACTCCGCGGGCCCTTGTCCCGCAGCTTCCGGTCCCCGCCCACCAGCACGGACGCGTCCCCGAGAATCGCGCCGAGGCTCACCCCGACCCGTTCCGGATCCAGCCCGCTCTCCCGGGTGCCGCCCTCGGCGAACCCGGCGTCCGCCCAGGCCTCCCGCGCGGCCAGCACCGCGAACTGGGCGGCCCGGTTCATCCGCCGGGCCACGGGCCGCGGCAGCAGCCGCGCCGGATCCACCGGCACGGTCCCGGCGACCCGCACCGGCAGCCCCTCGAACTCCTCGTCCTCCAGCTCCCGTATGCCGTGCCGCCCTTCGAGCAGCCCCTGCCACAGCTCGCCGGTCCCGGCACCGAGCGGCGTCATCGCACCGAGCCCGGTCACCACGACCCGGCGGGCCCCGGCGGCCTGCGCCTCGCTCAGCGGCCGCGGCTCATGCCGTACGACAAGCCCGGCCTCGTCGGCCTCGGCGGCCCACCGCCGCACCTCGGCGTCGGAGAAGCCGCTGCTCTCGCCTTCGCCGGCCTTCTCGTCGTCCCGCCGCCAGGTCCCCCAACGCCGCACATACGTCACCTCCCGCGCCGACGGGTCCACGGCACGCAGGGACGTCACCCTGTCTCCGTCCCGGAACTCGACGTCGTCGAGTGTGGGCGACGTCACCTCCGGCACCGCGGAGGGATCCATCCGCCGCCCGGCGACGCTCACCCGCTGCTCACGGCGCAGCAGTTCCTCCCGGTCCGGCCCGCCGAGCGGCGGCCGCAGCGTGACCCGGATCACCTCAGGACCCTCGGGCAGCGTGTGCGTCACGACGTACCACCGGTCCGCCGCCACGTCGCCGCCCGACAGGGCGACCAGATCACCGGGCACGACCTCGGCAGCCGTCACCGAGTGCGGATTCATGGGGACTTCGCGTATGCCGGAAGAGTGGGGCATGAGTACAGATGCTTTCGTTGGTCCGAACTGTCGTACTTGAGGACCGTTAAGAGTGAAGTGCACGAACCCGGAACCGGCCACAGTTGAATGACATACATGTCCGTTTTGCCCCGCACTGTCGGTTGGCTTCCGAACCGGTCAACCCGCCAACCCACCAGCCAGGCACCCGAGTTACCACCCTGTCACCCACCCCTGTGGAACTGGTCACGCCGCACTGCGCACAACCCGCCCCGCTGCCTGCCCCGGACGAGACCCAGCTCACACCCACCGCCCCTTCGAGCGTCGACGCGGCCACCGCGCACAGTGCGGCAGCGTTGCGCGTCTGCCGCACCTCTACTGCACGTCCGAGGACGCGAGCTCGATGAACTGCTCAAGCGCCTCGCGCGCCTGCTCGCCGGCAGAGCTCAGCTCCAACCGGTCAGCCGCCTTGTGCATGGCGGACGTCAACGCATAGGCATGCTGCGCGGTATCCATCAGCGTTCGACTGCTCGCTATGAGCCGGACCCGGAACAACGCGTGGAGGGCGAGCCCACGCAACCGGTACGCCTCCGCGGGGGCCTCGAGAAACGCAGAACCGGCCGGGTCCTCACCCTCGCGGTGCCATCGATCCTGCTGACCGCGCCGGAATTCCGTGAGCGCTCCGGCAAAGTCGCTGTACACCGCCATCCGGTCCGCACGCAGTTGCTGCTGCGCAGCGAAGACCTGGTCGCGTGCGGACGCCTTGCGCTGGAACAGGTGCGTCACAACAGAACCGAGCAGGGTACCGACGACCGCGATCAGGGCCGAGAGAACTCCGTTCACAGGAGCAGGACATCACAAGTACGCGGCTCGCCGAGGCGGCCGGGGCCAGCTCAAAGGGCGACGCCGTGAAGGTCGATCACGGAAAACCCCAGCCCTACGCACGCAAGAGCCGGGCCGAGGCCGACCGGGTGAGCCGGGTGCTCGGGCACGGCACTACTGCACCTTTCCGGTGCCGGTGGAGCCGGTCCTGGTCTTCGCCGGCGTCACCGACCTGAAGGTGGTCGCCACCCAACTCAGCGTCCGGGTGTACCAGGAACGGCAAGTCGCCTCACTGGCCCCGCCGTCGGGAGTGCTGACCCCCGAACAGGTCGAGCAGGTCTACAACGTCGCCCGCCACCGCCAGGCCTGGCGCCTGGCCTGAGACCGACGTGCCCTGCCGGCAACACCCATCCCGCCCTACGGCCGTTGGGGCGAGCCAGGCATGTCAGGAATGCGAATCTCACGTCACCGGGCGGCTATGGCCTCTGCAACGCCGAAGACGCCGTCGCAATCGGCGCACTGCGCATGACCGAAGAGGTAAGTCAGCTTGTGCGCGATGTCGGGATGCCCGTCTGCGAGGGCACGACTGTGGAGCCTCAGGCCCAGCCCCCCAAAGACGAGGGTGACCGGGGCTGCAGGGGCACCCGTCTCCCCGCGTCCGAGTCCATGTACATGCTGTCCACGGTCGAGAAGAAGCCGTGTTCTCCGATGACGATGAAGTTCTCAGCCCCGCACGCCGGACAGGGCACCTCGTACTCCTCGTCGTTCAGCCCGTCGAGCTCTTCGCTCCAGACTCCGATGCCCTCAAAGCCGAGGAGCGCGGACAACAAGTAGACGTAGTCCGCGGAGTTGCCGGCCAGCCCGGGGTGTCGGAGGGCTTCCTCGGTCAACCTCGCCAGCTCGGCCACCTCCGAGGCGTAGGTGACTCGGGGATCTCCGCCGGCGCTCGCCCGATCCGTGCTCGCCAAGATGCAGCCGGCCAGGAGAAGCGGCGCCTGCCGGTCCTGCGGTGCCCACCGACGCGCCATCCCGGTCAGGGCGGGCAGAGCCGCGTAGCTGGCCGAATAGACGGCGCCCTGATGCCACAGCCGGGACCAGAGTCCGTCCCAGCTGGAGTCCTGCGGGTCCGAGCCGGCCCTGTCGAGCAGGCCAGGTATGTCTTCTGCCGTGCCATAGGCGTGGTGGAGCCGGGACCAGTCCGTCATACCGACGATCCAACGCCGAGCGCGTCGACGGGCAGGGCGATTGCAAAGTTCGTTGATCGTGTGTTGGTGCAGGTCAGTTGAGTCCGAGGACGGTCAGTGGCCGCTCGTA
>NZ_BAAAGU010000077.1:0-23277 GCF_039524635.1 Streptomyces thermocarboxydovorans
GATCGACAGGGGGACACAGTCATGCCGGGCCCGGAGGCCAGCGGCCCTCTTGCAGGACCGCGGAAACCATAACGGGGGTAACGCCGCTGGCCTGGAGCTCCGGCAGTCACCGCCGGTCCGCCTTCCGGCGCGTCTGCGCAGGAGCAATGCAGTTGTCTGCGGGGGGGACTCGGGCTCGTACGCATCCTGCTCGACGGGTGCGGCCTCCGCAAGCAGTTCGTCCCGGACGGGGGACAGTCCCGCCGGCCGGCCCCGGGCGTCCCCGGAGCCGGCCGTTCTCTTGGGTGACCGGGCTGCTGTCCCCTGCCGTCCGGTCACTTCCCGGAGCGAGGTCCCACGACGCACGGCACGATCCGCACGCCTCATCGCTCCGGCGAGCCACGCGTGGTTCTTTCGGGCCCGCCCCTGGCTGGCACGGACACCGGTACCAACGAAGTACTCCGGCGGCCGGTCACGCGCCGTACGGGTGAGAAGGATGCGCACGTCTGTACCGGGAACGTGGATTCAGGCCCCGACGGATCCGCCTGATCCGCCTGATCCGTCTGATCCATCGGATCCGCCTGATCCATCGGATCCGCCTGATCCATCGGATCCGTCGGACCGTTCGGACGGTCCCGCTCAGATCTTCCCGCGGCACAGCTCCAGCAGGGTCATGGCGAGCGCCGTGCCCGGCTTGCCCAGGGCCTCCCTGTAGTGGGTGAGGATCTCCATCTCGCGGGCCAGGTTCACCCGGCGCCCGCCGGAGGCGATGCGTTCCTTCTGGATCACGGCGGAGACGGCCATCCGTTCCTGGATCAGGCCGATGATCCGGTCGTCCAGCGCGTCGATGCGTTCCCGTGCGTTGCTGATCAGGTCCGCGGCCTCCGGGGTGCGGGCGCCGGTCCGCTCGGCGGCGGAGGCCGTTGCCGTGGACGTGGCTCTGGCCGTGGGGACGGACGGGGCCGCGGAGGTGGCGGTGGTCACGGGTGTGGCGGTGGTCACGGTGGGCGCGGTGGTCGCGGTGCGTGCGGTGGTCTTGTCGGTCGCGGTGGCGGTCATGTGGGGGCTCCTCACATGTGGTGTCGGTCGCCCCGGATCGGCAAGGTCCGGATACGCCAGGCGCCCCGGGCCTTGTCGGCCCGGGGCGCCTGGGAAGTCGCTTGTCAGTAGCTCAAGCAGCACGACCATGGCAGCCGGCGGGCCGGTTGCCATAGGTAAAGACGAAGGTCGCGTGGATGAGCATGAGGGCCAGTATGCCGATCTCGTGCGCGGTGTCCAAGCCGGGCCGCATGGTGAGACGGGCGGCCCCGGCAGGGGCGGAGGGGGCCTTCGGGCGCCCCGGTAGAATCGGGAGGCACAAGACCCCCGCCCCACCGCCGGAAGGCACCTCGTGTCATCAGCGACTCCCGCTGCCCACGCGCCCGACACCGTCCTGGTCGTCGACTTCGGCGCACAGTACGCCCAGCTCATCGCCCGACGCGTCCGTGAGGCGCGGGTCTACAGCGAGATCGTGCCGAGCACCATGCCGGTCGAGGAGATCCTCGCCAGGAACCCGGCCGCGATCATCCTGTCCGGCGGCCCCTCGTCCGTGTACGAGGAGGGCGCCCCCCGCCTGGACCGCCGGATCTTCGAGGCGGGCGTCCCCGTCTTCGGCATGTGCTACGGCTTCCAGCTGATGGCCCAGACCCTGGGCGGCACCGTCGACAACACCGGCGCCCGCGAGTACGGCCGTACCGATCTGCACGTCTCCAAGTCGTCCTCCACCCTCTTCGAGGGCACCCCGGACGAGCAGTCGGTGTGGATGTCGCACGGCGACGCCTGCTCCGCCGCCCCCGAGGGCTTCGAGGTCACCGCGTCCACCGACGTCGTCCCGGTCGCCGCCTTCGAGAACGACGAGAAGAAGCTCTACGGCGTCCAGTACCACCCCGAGGTGATGCACTCCACCTACGGGCAGCAGGTGCTGGAGCACTTCCTCTACCGGGGCGCGGGCCTGTCGCCGTCCTGGACCACGGGCAATGTGATCGAGGAGCAGGTCGAGGCGATCCGCGAGATGGTCGGCGACAAGCGCGCCATCTGCGGTCTGTCCGGCGGTGTGGACTCCGCGGTCGCCGCGGCCCTCGTGCAGAAGGCCATCGGCTCCCAGCTGACCTGCGTCTACGTCGACCACGGCCTGATGCGCAAGGGCGAGACGGAGCAGGTCGAGAAGGACTTCGTGGCCGCCACCGGCGTCCAGCTGAAGGTCGTGAACGCCGAGGAGCGGTTCCTGGCCGCGCTCAAGGGCGTCTCCGACCCCGAGGAGAAGCGGAAGATCATCGGCCGTGAGTTCATCCGGGTCTTCGAGCAGGCCCAGGCCGAGATCGTCGCCGACGAGGGCCCCGCGGTGGAGTTCCTCGTCCAGGGCACCCTCTACCCGGACGTGGTGGAGTCCGGCGGCGGCACCGGCACCGCCAACATCAAGTCCCACCACAACGTCGGCGGCCTCCCCGAGGACCTCGAGTTCAAGCTGATCGAGCCGCTGCGCAAGCTGTTCAAGGACGAGGTCCGGATGGTCGGCCAGGAGCTCGGCCTGCCCGAGGAGATCGTCCACCGCCAGCCCTTCCCCGGCCCCGGCCTCGGCATCCGCATCGTCGGCGAGGTCACCAAGGAGCGGCTCGACCTGCTCCGCGAGGCCGACGCGATCGCCCGCGAGGAGCTGACCGCGGCCGGTCTCGACCGCGACATCTGGCAGTGCCCGGTGGTGCTGCTCGCCGATGTGCGGTCGGTCGGCGTCCAGGGCGACGGGCGGACCTACGGCCACCCGATCGTGCTGCGCCCGGTCTCCAGCGAGGACGCCATGACCGCCGACTGGTCGCGGCTGCCGTACGACGTCCTGGCGAGGATCTCCACCCGGATCACCAACGAGGTGCGGGACGTCAACCGGGTCGTGCTCGACGTGACGTCGAAGCCGCCGGGGACGATCGAGTGGGAGTGATCCCGCAGGAGTGATGCCGACGGGCGTCCTGGTCCGACCGGGGCGCCCTGGCTTTTTCCGGGCACCCAGTTCCTCCCCGGGCGCCCGGGGTCCCGGCGGTGCCGGGGATCAGGTCCGGGCGCTGTCGAGGATCAGGTCCGTTTGAGCGTGCGCACCGGCTCTCCGGGCTTCCAGACCTGCATGACCAGGTACTTCTCATCCTCGACGTAGGTTCGCACGACCTCCGTCAGCTCGGTGCGGAAGAGGTGGAACGGCTCCGGCGCTTCCGCCTTCTCCGCTTTTCCCGCTTCTTCTGCTTTTCCGGCGTTTTCGCTGGTTTGTCTCTTTTCGCCTTCGCTGTACTTGCGGCGGATCTCCTCGTCCTCGACCTCGAACGCCCGGCCGCTGATCCGGACGTCGCCGCCGCCCATGGTGGTGCCCTCCCCGGGGTTCGCCTGGAGCGCGAAGCGCGGGTCGCGGCGCAGGTCGAGCGCCTTGCGTGATCCGGGCATCATGCCGAACCACAGCTCGCCGTCGAAGAAGCGCACTTCCAGGCCGGTGGTGCGCGGTGAGCCGTCCTTGCGGAGCGTCGCCAGGACGTGGTGGGTGTAGGCGCGGAAGCGCTCCTCCACGGTTCTCGCGAGGTCCGGCTCGGCGGTGACGAAAGCCTCCCAGTTCACGTTCATAAGGGGAGTGTTCCGTGAATACCGGACATCCGCTGTCGGGTAAACGGAGTGTTGTACCGCCTTTACAGAACCGATCTGTCGTACCGGGCCTCCCGGCGGTAACTTCCGCCCCATACGCAAACCCCCCGCGGGAGGACTTATGCACGGGCCCACCCCGCCCCCGCCGCTGCCCACCGATCAGCTGCGGTTCGCCATGCCGCCGATGCACGAGTCGGTCGAGGACGAGCGCCGGCACCGCAAGGAGCGGCTCGCGGGTGCGCTGCGGCTGTTCGGGCGGCTCGGCTTCGAGGACGGCGTCTCGGGGCACATCACCGCACGCGACCCCGAGTACTCCGACTGCTTCTGGGTCAACCCGTTCGGAATGCCCTTCCGGCACGTCACCGTGAGCGACCTGGTGCTCGCCAACCGGGACGGGCAGGTCGTCGAGGGCCGCTACCACGTCAACCAGGCCGCGTTCACCGTGCACGCCCAGGTGCACGCCGCACGGCCCGACGTCGTCGCCGTCGCCCACTGCCACTCGGTGTACGGGCGGGCCCTCGCCGCGCTCGGCGAACTGCTGGAGCCGATCACCCAGGAGAGCTGCGCCTTCTACGAGGACCACGCGCTGTACGACGCCTACAGCGGGGTCACCGTCGACGCGGAGGAGGGCCGGCGCATCGCCGCGGTGCTCGGCACGCACAAGGCCCTGGTGCTGCGCAATCACGGGCTGCTCACGGTGGGGGACTCGGTCGACGCGGCGGCGTGGTGGTTCGTGTCGATGGAACGCTCGTGCCAGGTGCAGCTCGCGGCGAAGGCGGCCGGGCGGCCGGTGCTGATCGACCACCGGCAGGCGGTGGCCACGCGGGAGCAGCTGGGCGGGGATCTGGTGGCCTGGATCAACTACCAGCCGATGTGGCGGGACATCACGCGGAGTGAGCCGGAACTGCTGGGGTGACCTGGTGAAAGCGGGGCCGGCCTGGCGGGGTGGCCGGGTGAGAGGGCGGCCGGTCTGCCGGGGTGACCGGGTGAAAGGGCCGGGTTCGGGTTGACGCGTTGACTTGATGGGTCAATGCGAGGTTCCGAGGTTCACCCCTGGTGACGCGGAGCGGCGGAGGGGGGGAGGCGCGGAGGGCGATCGGGCTAGGGCACAATTCGCTCTCGTCATCGGTGAGTTGTGGAAGGCGGGCATCGGGCGTGGCGGTGCAGGAGGCGAGACAGAGCGGCATGGACGCCGGTGTCGGTGAGGCTGCGCACGGAGGCGGGTGCACCTGCGGGGACTGCCCGCACGGGGTGCGGGAAAGGCACCGGCGTGCGGTCGCGGCGTTTCTGCGCAAGCGGGACGAGTTCGCGGCCGGGCAGGGGCTGCCGGCCGCCGTCGCCCACTCGGCGTCCGCCTCCCGGCAGTGGGTGTCGGAGGAGCTGACGCAGGCCGCGGGGGTCGTCGCCGAGCGCGGCCGCGCGGAGGGCGCGGCCTGGTTCGCCCGGGTGTGGCGGTGGACGGCGGTCGCGGTGTGGGCCGCGGTCGTGCTGCTGCTGGTGGTGCAGGCGCTCACGGCGGTCGGTGCGGGGTGGACCGATGCGCGGACCGCCGGGCTGCTGGCGGCGGTGGTGGTCGCGGCGGCGCTGACGGCGGCGTCGTGGTTCCACCGGGCGCGGGGCGGGGTGCTGGCGCCGGTGATC
The DNA here is from genome assembly GCF_039524635.1 of Streptomyces thermocarboxydovorans. Lineage (NCBI taxonomy): Bacteria > Bacillati > Actinomycetota > Actinomycetes > Kitasatosporales > Streptomycetaceae > Streptomyces > Streptomyces thermocarboxydovorans. The sequence goes on from NZ_BAAAGU010000077.1 coordinate 5,275, forward strand.
GGGGAGGACAACCGTCTCTCCACCTCGCGTGCGGTGGCCGCGGGCTGGGTGCTGTTCGTGGTCTACGCGGTGCTGGTGCTGGCGGGGAGGCTGGCGGCGGCCTCGGGGCGCGGTGAGCGTGAGGCACTGATCGACGGGCTCGGGCTGCGCCGGGGTGTCGGTGTGGTGACCGTGCTGGCGGTCGTGTGCGGGGTCGCGGTGCTGGTGCGGCGGGTCGTCGGGGTGCGGGTGCAGGCGCAGCGGCTGCAGAAGGTGCGGGCGGGGCGGCCGCGGGCGGCGGATCTGCTGACCGACGACGACGGGCGGGGGTCCTTCGCGGACATCCAGTACGTGGTGATCAGCGCGGCGGCGCTGGTGTTCGCCGCGGTGCGGCTGGGGCGGCGGCCGGATCAGCTGCCGGATCTGCCGTGGGGGCTGGCGGTGGTGGTGCTGGTGTCGGCGGCGACGTACCTCGCGGCGAAGTATGCGGAGGGCGGGCGGCCGGTGATTCTGTCGGTGGTGCGGGCCCGGGAGGCGGGAGATCTGGACGGGCCGATCCGGACCGGGGACGACATCGAGATCCGGGGGGTCGGGTTCGTGCCGGTCGGTGCGCGGAGCGCGGATCTCTTGTCGCGGATGGTCGTGCGGATCGGGACGGTCAATGTGCATGTGCCGCTGGTACCGGTGAAGGGTGGCTTCGCCAATCCGACGGACACGGTGCTGACGGTTCCCGTCCCTGCCGAGGTCGAACCCGGCCGCGTGGAAGTACAGGTCATCACAGCGGCAGGCGTCGAAACCAACCGCGTCACCATCGACGTGACCGAGTAGCGGCTGCGGCTGCGGCTGCGGTCCGGTGACCGGGCGCCTGTGACCCCGGCCAGCAGCCGCACCCCTCCCCAGCCGGGCGTAGCCCAGTAGAGGCGCATGGGATGGAGAGGGCGCCGGAGTGGGGGAAATCTAGGCGTGCTGCGGCCAATTGCCGGGTTGGAGGATTGAGCCGGGTCCGATTGTCGTACGTATGGTCTCTTGAGGGGTCTCGACAGGGCGGCGAGAGGCGGCGGAGAGCGATGACTCACGGTATGCGATCGGACACATACGGCCCCCACCTGGACGGAGACGGCGACTGGCGGGACACCGCCACGCGCTACGCACTGCTCCCCCTGAGGATCTTCCTGGGGGTGACCTTCATCTACGCCGGCCTCGACAAGCTGACCGACAGCGCGTTCATGAAGGACTCCGGGGCGGGATCCATCGGGGACATGATGCGGAGCGTACGGGACTCCTCCGCCATTCCGGCGATGGTCGACATGGCCCTGGAGAACCCCGTGGCCTTCGGTTACGCGATCGCCTTCGGTGAGCTGGCCGTGGGTATCGGCACGCTGCTGGGGCTGCTCGCGCGGCTCGCCGCGTTCGGGGGCGCGCTGATCTCGCTGAGCCTGTGGCTGACCGTCAGCTGGGCCTCCGACCCGTACTACTTCGGGAACGACCTCCCCTACCTCATGGCGTGGATCCCGCTGGTGCTGGCCGGTGCTCCCGTGCTGTCGATCGACGCCGCGCTGCGGGCACGGCGACGGGAGCGCAGGGGCGGTTACCGGTAGCCGTCCTCGGTGCGGGCACCGGGCTCGTCGCGCCGGCGTATGAGGCGGGCGAGCACCCCCAGCGCGCCCGCCAGGAACAGGCCGCCGGTGACCACCGGGATGAGCGTGAACCAGGGGATCTCCCAGGCCCCGCGCGCATCACCGGCGTAGAGCACTCCGGTGAGGAGGAGGACGACGCCCGCGACCAGCCGGCCGGGCTGGAACTCATGACGCAGCACGGCTCACCTCCGCCTGCCCCGCTCCGACGTGGAGGTCGAGACGGAGCGTGCCGGACTTGCCGGCACCGTCGAGGGTCAGGCTCTTCTGCTTGCCCGGTGCCACATCCACGTCCTTCTTGTCGTCGCCAGGCAGCTGGACGTCGCCGAGGCCCACGTCGATGTTCAGCTTCACGGTCGCATCCCGCGGGACGATCACATGGATGCGGCCCAGCCCCACGTGCCCAGACGTCGAGACGGTTCTGCCCTCGGGGACGCGTATCCGGGACAGGTCCAGCATGCCGGTGCCGGTGCCCAGCTCGTAGGACGGGCGTATCTGGGCGACCGAGGCGGGCTTCCAGGTGGTGCGGTTCCACTCGGTGGTGACGTCCGTCGGCAGGGCCGCCGAGGCGGCCAGCAGGCCCGCCGTGATGACGGCGAGGACGATGGATCCGGCGCCGGTGCGGCCCAGGAAGGCGCTGACGGCGATGCCGAGGCCGAAGACGGCGAGGGCGCAGGCCAGACCGGTCTGCAGGCTGGTGCTCAGGGATTGCGTGTCCCAGGTGAGCTGGGTGCCGAGGTACGCGGCCACGAGGGCGAGCAGGAAGACCCAGCCGCCGATCCAGCGGGGTCCGCGCGGTCTCGGGGGGCGGGGGGTGTGGGTGGTGGCGCCTGCGTGGGTGCCCAGGCTGACGTCGAGCGCGGCGGCGACGTCGCGCTCGTGGGAGTCCCGCGGGCCCCAGAGGTAGCCGGTGCCGCCGACATGGGTGCCGTCCTTGACGATGGGGTCGCGCCACCAGGAGGGGTAGGCCGTGGGAACCGGGGGCGCCTGCGCCTCCGGCGGGGCGTCGGCCGTGGCCTGGGCGGTCACCGGGTCGGGGCTGGGGGCGCCGCGGTGCCGGGACCAGTACCCGGCGCCGGCGAGCAGGATGGACAGTATGACGGCGAAGCTCAGCACGCCGCCGTTGTTCAGCATGGTCAGGAAGACACCGCAGCCGACCAGCGCGAACAGCACGGCCGCCAGCGTGTGGCCCTCCACCCGGCCGGTGAGCAGCTTGCGGAACTCGTGCTCGTCCTCCTCGTCGTCGTAGGGGACGAAGAGCCAGGCGAAGCCGTAGAAGATCAGGCCGATGCCGCCGGTGGCGGAGAGCACGGCGAGGGTGATCCGGAAGATCACCGGGTCCATGTCGCACTGCCGGCCGAGCCCGGCGCACACCCCGCCGATCATCTGGTGCCTGCGGTCGCGACGGAAGCGGTGGGGCGGCTCGGGCGCGGTCTCACCGGCCTCGTCCGGCGGCGGGGCGGTGGCTCCCGCCGTCGCTCCCTTCCGCGCCCGCGCGTCCGCCTGCTCCTGCGGGCGCGCGCCGGCCGCGCCGGGCGCGGCGTCCCGCGGCCCGGCGCCCTGCTCGGGGCGCGGGCCGGAGCCGGGTCCCGGACCCGTCGCGGCGTGCTGGTGATCCGTCATGTGTCCATGGTGACGGGCGAGCAGCCGCGGCGGGAGTCGGAACGACCCTGGCCCGACCCTGATATGCCCCTGAGCCGGGGCCGGGGGAGTGTTCGACGGGCGGGGCCCGCGGAGATCAGGGGAGTCTCCGGGACCGACCCTGATGCTCCGGACGGGCCGGCGTGTGACCATCAATGGCATGTCGGAAGCCGCAGCAGCGCCCACCGCCGAGCCGCGGCCGCCGCGCAAGCTCTACCGCAGCAGTGACGGACGCTGGCTGGGGGGCGTGGCGCGGGGGCTCGCCGGACACCTCGGGCTGCCCGTGATCTGGGTCCGGCTCGCGTTCGTCGCCCTGTTCACGGCGGACGGTCTCGGCGCGCTGCTGTACGCCGCGTTCTGGTTCTTCGTGCCGCTCGGTGTCGGCGGGGTGAACGCCCAGAAGCCGCCGTCGCTGGTCACCACGGAGATATCGCCGGACGGCCGCCGCCGGCTGGTCGCCCGCAAACCGGACAAGGGGCAGATCGTCGCGCTGCTCCTCATGGTCGTCGTGGCCATGGTGTTCGTGGGCAATGTGAACCTCACCAACGGCGCCCGCGCCTACCTGTGGCCGCTGGTCCTGGTCGGCGCCGGTGTGGCGCTGGTGTGGCGGCAGGCGGACAACGCCCGCCGGGCCCGCTGGATGGAGGTCGGGCGGCGCCGGCGCACCGTCACGCTGCTGCGGGCCGTCGCGGGCGTGCTGCTGGTGACCGTGGGCGTCTCCGGGATATTCGTGCTGCAGGGCTCCGGGGCCCACCTGGGCGCGGTGCTGCAGGCCGCCCTCGCCGTCCTCGTCGGCATAACGCTGCTCGCCGGCCCCTATCTGGTGCGGATGACGCAGGACCTCTCCCAGGAGCGGCTGATGCGCATCCGCGCGCAGGAACGGGCCGAGGTGGCCGCCCATGTGCACGACTCGGTACTGCACACCCTCACCCTGATCCAGCGCAACGCGGACAACCCCGCCGAGGTGCGCCGTCTCGCCCGCGCCCAGGAACGCGACCTGCGCACCTGGCTCTACAAGCCGGAGGGCACCGGCAAGGACGAGGCCGACGAGCCGGCCAATCTGGCCGACGCCGTGCGGCGCACCGCCGCCGAGGTGGAGGACAAGCACGGCGTCCCCATCGAGGTCGTCGTGGTGGGCGACTGCCCGCTCGACGAGAAGGTGGGCGCGCAGATGCAAGCCGCGCGCGAGGCAATGGTGAACGCCGCCAAGTACGGTGGCGAGGGTGGTGCGGTTCAGGTCTACGCCGAGGTCGAGGGGAGAACGGTGTTCGTGTCCGTCCGCGACCGCGGCCCCGGCTTCGACCTCGATTCGATACCCGCCGACCGCATGGGCGTCAGAGAATCGATCATCGGCCGCATGGAGCGCAACGGCGGCACGGCGCGGGTGCGCGCGGTGCCGGACGGCGGCACGGAGGTCGAGCTGGAGATGGAAAGGGCGGAGAACACGTCATGAGTGAGCCGACCGAGGCGAACGGAACGGCCGGACCGGCACCGGAGGCCGAGGCCGCGGAGGCCGGCTCCGCACGGCGCCATGTGCGGGTCGTCCTCGTCGACGACCACCGCATGTTCCGCACCGGCGTCCAGGCCGAGATCGGCCAGACCGAGCAGACGGGCGTCGAGGTGGTCGGCGAGGCCGCCGACGTCGACCAGGCGGTCTCGGTCATCACCGCGACCCGGCCCGAGGTCGTCCTGCTCGATGTGCACCTGCCCGGTGGCGGCGGTGTCGAGGTGCTGCGCCGCTGCGCCGCGCTGATGAACGACACCGAGCAGCCGGTCCGCTTCCTCGCGCTGTCCGTGTCGGACGCGGCGGAGGACGTCATCGGCGTGATCCGCGGCGGCGCCCGCGGCTACGTCACCAAGACGATCACCGGCACGGACCTGGTGGACTCGATCTTCCGGGTGCAGGAGGGCGACGCGGTGTTCTCGCCGCGCCTGGCCGGGTTCGTGCTGGACGCCTTCGCCTCCACCGACGCACCCCCGGTCGACGAGGACCTCGACCGGCTCACCCAGCGCGAGCGCGAGGTCCTCCGGCTGATCGCGCGGGGCTACGCCTACAAGGAGATCGCCAAGCAGCTGTTCATCTCGGTGAAGACGGTCGAGTCGCATGTCTCGGCGGTGCTGCGGAAGCTGCAGCTGTCCAACCGGCACGAGCTGACGCGGTGGGCGACGGCACGACGGCTGGTCTGAGGCAGGGATGGTCGGGACAGGCGGGGGCGGCAACGGCAGCAGGCCGCTCAGCCCACCCGGGTGGCGCCCGCGAACGGCATCTGGTCGATGGGGGCCAGCCGGACCGGGGCCGAGGGGTTCGGGGCGTGGATCATCTGCCCGTTGCCGATGTAGATGCCGACATGGCTGATGCCCGAGTAGAAGAAGACCAGGTCGCCGGGGAGGAGTTCGGAGCGGGCGACGCGGCGGCCCGCGGTGATCTGCGCGTAGGTGGTGCGGGGCAGGGAGACGCCCGCGGAGCGGTACGCGGCCTGGATCAGCCCCGAGCAGTCGAAGGCGTCGGGGCCGGTCGCGCCCCACACATAGGGGCTGCCGAGCTGCTGGTAGGCGTAGGAGACCGCCTGGGCGGCGCGGGAGCTGGGCGCCTGAGCGGTGGCGGCGCCGGGTGCGGCCAGGCCCTCCCGGCCGGCTGCCGAGGCGCGTGAGGCGCGGTCGGTGCCGTCGCCGTAGCCGGCGCGCTGCTCGGGCGTCAGCCGGGACAGCAGCCGCCGGGCCTCACCGAGCTTCCCGGTGATCGTCTTCTTGTGCCGCTTCAGCTGCGCCTGACGCGAGGCGAGGGACTTCAGCTCGACGCGGGCGGCGCCGCGCAGCTGCTCGATCTCCCGCAGCTGTGCGCGTACCCGGTTCACGGCGGCGTTCTGGCGGCTGCCCGCCCGCTCGGCGAACGCGACGCCGTCCAGGTAGCCGTCGGGGTCGTCGGAGAGGACCAGTTGGACGGCCGGGTCGAGGCCGCCGCTGCGGTACTGGGCGGTGGCGGCCGAACCCAGCGCGGACCGGGCCGCGTTGAGCCGCTCCTGCTTGCGGGCCGCCTCGTCCTGGAGTTTCCGCACCCGCTCCCGGGCCGCGTCCGCCTTCTCCTTCGCCCCGTTGTACTTCTCGGTGGCGACCTCCGCCTCCCGGTACAACTGGTCGACCCGGGACTTGGCCTGCTGGGGAGTCAGCTGCGGATCGGCCTGCCCCGTGCCGTCCAGGACGGTGGTGGTTGCCGCGCCCGCGAGGGCGAGGGTGGCGGCGGTACGAGCGGTGGTACCGGCCGCCGAGCGCTGTCTGGACCTGCGGTGCGCTGCCATCTGGGACGTCACGTCCTTTCGACGACCGCCTGCCCCGTGACGGGGAACAGCTGAGCGATGATCCGGCGGCGGTGCGCACAGGGGGAACGGTCCGCCGCCGGATCCTCTCGGCGGTGGTGTCCGGGTGCCGCCCCTGGTTTGGGCGGCGGTGGGGAGCCGGTCACCTGGTGCAGGACGCTAGACCCGGCCGGGCCGGCGCTGTGACGGGTTGCCCGGAAGTGACACGAGACAATCACGCGGTGACCGTATGTGACCGTGATCCCCGCACGGGAACGACGGCCTGCACAGCTGAGCTGACCGAAATACCGAAGGCGGGAGGGCGAGGCGGGCCCTGGTGCTACGGAGCGCCTCCGCGAGGCCCGTTCTCACCCTTCCTGAGCGTCCGGGCCGGTGTCGGCGGGGACGGGGGCGCTGGCTAGGCTCCGGCCCATGGACGTACTCATCCACCTCTTCGTCGGCCTGCACATCATCGGCATCGCCTCCCTGCTCGGAGGCTTCCTCACCCAGATGAAGGCGATGGGTGAGGGCACCGCCCGCTTCACCCCGGCCATGCTGCACGGCGCCCTGACGATGCTGGTCACCGGAGTGATCCTGGTCGGCCTCAACCAGGCCGACGACCAGTCGGTGAACAACATCAAGATCGGCGTGAAGCTGGCCCTGCTGATCGTGATCCTGGGCCTGGTCTACGTGAAGCGCGACGAGGAGAAGGTGGACAAGGGGCTGTTCGGCCTGGTCGGGCTGCTGACCACGGCGAACATCTTCATCGCCGTGCTGTGGACCTGATCCCCTCCGGCACCGGTCCCGGCCCGACCGCTGAGCGGACCGCGCCGATCGCGACCGCCAGCCAGGCGGCCACCGCGATCCACACCAGCACCTCTCCCAGCCCGTCGAGCCACGGGGCGTCGACGACGGCGGACGTGGACAGCGCCGCCGTCGCCGTCATCCCCAGCGGGAACACCGTCGACCAGCGCCGCGGATCGTAGGCCGTCCGCGGCCAGCGGATCTCACCGGCCAGCAGCACCACGCACAGGACCAGGTCCAGCACCAGCAGCACCATGGTCATGACGCGCAGGACATGGCTGTCGTCGACGTTCCACAGGTACAGCCGCACGCTGTCGGCGGCCAGCAGCTTCGAACCGGCCAGCGCCGAGATGCCGAGCGCGCCCGCCGCCACCCATTGGTCGCCCTGGCCCTCGGCCGTCTGCCGCAGGTCGAAACGGGCGAGGGCGAAGGCGTAGAGCACTAGCCCGAACCAGAACAGCGCCAGCGCCGCATGCGCCGGCCACGCCGCCGACTCGGCCGCGGCGAGCGTCGCCGCCAGCAGCGCCAGCCCCTGAGTGGCCACGCAGCACAGGAACACCGCCCCGGGCATCCTCGGCTGCCAGCTCCTCACGACCAGGACGAGCAGCGGCGGCCAGAGCACCGCGGCCAGCGCCAGCAGCGCCTCGGCGAGCGTGCTCCAGCCCTCCGCGGCGAAGCGTGAGCCGATCACCGTGGTGGCCGCCACGGCGGTGAGCGCGCCCGGAGTCTGCGCCTCCGCCCGCCACCGCGTGTGCTCCCGCAGCAGCCGCAGCGCGAACTCCGCCGCCAGCCCCGCCCACGCGACGCAGGCCACCCCGAGCATGATCCGCGAGAGCACCTCGTACCCCGCCAGATGCAGCGCCAGCGACACGATGCCGCAGGCCATCACGGCGGCACCCTCCGCCGGGGACCGCTGCGCCCACCAGGCGCGGAAGGGGGACGGGCGGGAGGGGCGAGACATGCGCCGATGCTAGAAGAGCCGCCCCATGACACCCCGCCGGGCAACGCGCGCCCGCGCACGATCACCCGCGCAGGGGCATCGTCCGCGCAGAGGCACCGTTCGGGTGCGCCCGCCGCACGCCCAGGCCGCCGGCGGGGCGGACCCCGCTTCGTCGGTCAGCCGGGGCGGACCGTGCCTTGTCCGTCAGGCGGGCCCTTGGCCGTGGGGCGGGCCCTTGTCCGTCAGGCGGGCCGGACCACGCTGTGGATCGAGGACTCGCCGTCGTAGTAGATCGACTCCTCGCGCACATAGGTGCCCGGCTTCGGCGCGTGGATCATCATGCCGTTGCCGATGTAGATGCCCACATGGGTGACGTCGTCGTAGAAGAAGACGAGGTCACCGGGCTGCGCCTGGGACAGCGGGACCGTCGTGCCGGCGTCGACCTGGTCGTAGGTGGTGCGCGGGAGGGTGACCCCGGCGGCCTTCCAGGCGGCCTGGGTCAGACCCGAGCAGTCGTAGGAGCCCGGACCGGTCGCGCCCCACACATACGGCTTGCCGATCTGGGAGCGGGCGAAGGCGATGGCCTTCGCGGCCTTGGTGGCGTACGACGAGTCCGTCGCGGGCGGAGTCGTCGTGCCCGAGGAGGAGCCGGACGAGCCGCTCTCCTGCTGAGCCGCCTCTCGCTGTGCCGCCTCCTGGGCCTTGCGCTGCTCCTCCTGCTGCCGGGCCAGCTCGGCGGCCTTGCGGGCGGCCTCCTCCTGCTTCTTCTTCTCGATCGCCGCGAGCCGCGCCTTCTCCTCGGCGGTCAGCTTCGACAGCAGCTCGCGCGCCTCGGCCAGCTTCTTCTGGACCTTCGCCTTGGCGGCCTTCAGGTCGTTCTGCGACTCGGTGAGCGTCTGGAGGCTCTCGGTGGCCTCCTTCCGCTTCTTCATCGTCGCGGACTGCTGCTCGACGTAGTCGTCGACCGCTTCCTTCTGGCGGCCGGTCATCCGGCCCATCAGATGCTGCTGGTCGAAGACCTCCTGCGGCGAGTCCGCGAGCAGGAAGGTCGCGGTGTTCGACACGCCCGCACCGGTGCGGTACTGGGCGGCGGCGTAGGAACCGAGCTGCTCCCGCGCCTCGTTGAGCTTCTGGGTGCGCTGGGCGACGTCGTCGAGGAGGGAGTCGACGCGCTTGCGCTGCTTCGCGGTCTTCTCCTTGGCCGCGTTGTACTTCTCGGTCGCCGACTCCGCCTGGCGGTACAGGTCGCCGACCTTCTTCTCGACCTCTTCGAGACTCGGCTTGTCGTCCGTCGGGGCGGCGTTGGCGGTCTGGCCCAGCAGGGCCACGGAGGTGAGGGCAGCCGTGGCGAGGGCGGGGGTGCGTATGCCTGCCACGCGTGGTCCGGGGGTGCGCGACTTGCGATGCGACGCCAAGGGAGGCGACTCCTTCCAATGGTCCGCCTACCGGGTTAGCTGTCGGGTTCGGGCGGGTGCTTGGAAGGGTTGCCCTACGGCTGCTCCGCGCGGGAGTGAGCCGATTCACCCCAGGTCTCGGTTGGGTCCCCGGCTCCGGGTGCCATGGGGCGGCAGTGCCGGACTCGGCGGAGGCCGTGCGGTCCGGCGAGGTTCGCCGGTGGGGGTCGTACGGCCCGTCGGCACGGTAGCCAACTGGTGTGGCCCCTGTGAAGGTTGGTGGGCGATATGCCCGATACATTTTCGTGACCTTGGTGCCCGGGTGACGCAGGGTGCCCGGCCGGTGCTCGACGGTGTCCGGGCCGGCGGCCGGAATCCGCCCGCCGGGAAGGGCCGGGAAGGGCCGGGACGAGCCGGGAAGGGCGGGGCGGGCGTCCGCCGGGAATGTGCGGATGTTCCGGGGCGGACCCGGGCTGTCGGCGGTGCGCCCTAGACTCGGAGAGCGATGAGCAGCCTCTTTGACGACAGCTTCCTGGCGAACCTCCAGGCCCAGCCGGGCCCCGCGGACGAGCCGCCGCCACCACCCGAGGACGATCACGTACCGGAGCCGCTCCCGGACGATCTGTTCGGCGGGAAGTTCGACGTGCCGCCGGAGCGCGAGGAGTACTACCGCGACGGCGCCCCCCGCCCGGTGACCGACTCCGCCGCGCTCCTGGAGGGGCTCAACGACAACCAGCGCGCCGCCGTCGTCCACTCCGGCTCACCCCTGCTCATCGTGGCCGGTGCCGGCTCCGGCAAGACCCGCGTGCTCACCCACCGCATCGCCTATCTGCTCGCCGAGCGGAACGTGCATCCGGGGCAGATCCTGGCGATCACCTTCACCAACAAGGCCGCCGGCGAGATGAAGGAGCGCGTCGAGCAGCTCGTCGGCCCGCGCGCCAACGCGATGTGGGTGATGACCTTCCACAGCGCCTGTGTGCGCATCCTGCGCCGCGAGTCGAAGAAGCTCGGCTTCACCTCGTCGTTCTCGATCTACGACGCCGCCGACTCCAAGCGGCTGATGGCGCTGGTCTGCCGTGACCTCGAGCTGGACCCCAAGCGCTACCCGCCGAAGTCCTTCAGCGCCAAGATCAGCAATCTGAAGAACGAGCTGATCGACGAGGAGGACTTCGCCGCCCAGGCCTCCGACGGCTTCGAGAAGACGCTCGCCCAGGCCTACGCCCTCTACCAGTCGCGGCTGCGCGAGGCCAACGCCCTCGACTTCGACGACCTGATCATGACGACGGTCAATCTGCTCCGCGCCTTCCCGGACGTCGCCGAGCACTACCGCCGCCGCTTCCGCCACGTCCTGGTCGACGAGTACCAGGACACCAACCACGCCCAGTACGCCCTGGTGCGCGAGCTGGTCGGCCCCACCGAGCACCCCGTGGACGTGCCGCCCGAGGCCGAGATCCCGCCCGCCGAGCTGTGCGTGGTGGGCGACGCCGACCAGTCGATCTACGCTTTCCGCGGCGCGACGATCCGCAACATCCTCCAGTTCGAGGAGGACTACCCGGACGCGACGACCATCCTGCTGGAGCAGAACTACCGCTCCACCCAGACGATCCTCAGCGCCGCCAACGCGGTCATCGAGCGCAACGAGTCCCGCCGCCCCAAGAACCTGTGGACCAACGCCGGAGCCGGCTGCCCGATCACCGGCTACGTCGCGGACACCGAGCACGACGAGGCCCAGTTCGTCGCCGACGAGATAGACCGCCTGGTCGACGCGGGTGAGGCCAAGGCCGGCGATGTCGCCGTGTTCTACCGCACCAACGCCCAGTCCCGTGTCTTCGAAGAGGTCTTCATCCGCGTCGGCCTGCCCTACAAGGTCGTCGGCGGGGTCCGCTTCTACGAGCGCAAGGAGGTCAGGGACGTCCTCGCCTACCTGCGGGTGCTCGCCAACCCCGAGGACTCGGTGCCGCTGCGCCGCATCCTCAACGTGCCCAAGCGGGGCATCGGTGAACGCGCGGAGGCGATGATCGACGCCCTGGCCCAGCGGGAGAAGATCAGCTTCCCGCAGGCGCTGAAGCGCGTCGACGAGGCGTACGGCATGGCAGCGCGCTCGGTCAACGCCGTCAAGCGGTTCAACACGCTGATGGAGGAGCTGCGCACCATCGTCGAGTCCGGCGCCGGACCGGCGACCGTGCTGGAGGCGGTGCTGGAACGCACCGGCTACCTGGCCGAGCTGCAGGCCTCCACCGACCCGCAGGACGAGACGCGCATCGAGAACCTCCAGGAACTCGCCGCCGTCGCCCTGGAGTTCGAGCAGGAGCGCGGCGAGGGGGAGGCCGGGACGCTGGCCGACTTCCTGGAGCAGGTCGCGCTGGTCGCGGACTCCGACCAGATCCCCGAGGAGGACGAGGAGGGCTCCGGCGTCATCACGCTGATGACGCTGCACACCGCCAAGGGCCTGGAGTTCCCGGTCGTCTTCCTCACCGGCATGGAGGACGGCGTCTTCCCGCACATGCGTGCCCTCGGCGACACCAAGGAGCTGGAGGAGGAGCGCCGCCTGGCGTACGTCGGCATCACCCGTGCCCGCGAGCGGCTCTACCTCACCCGGTCGACCCTGCGCAGCGCCTGGGGCCAGCCCTCCTACAACCCGCCCTCGCGGTTCCTGGAGGAGATCCCGGCCGCGTACGTCGAGTGGAAGCGGACGGGCGCGAGCACACCGAAGGCTTCCGGGGCGGTCTCGGGGGTGGCGGCGTCGCTGTCGTCGTCCCGCTCCCGCTCCTCGGCCTCGGGCGCCTCGGGCTTCGCCACCCGCCGCACCGCGGACCGGCCGGTGGTGTCGCTGGCGGTCGGGGACCGGGTGACGCACGATCAGTTCGGTCTGGGCACCGTGGTCGCGGTGAAGGGCACGGGCGCGAACGCCGAGGCGACCATCGACTTCGGGGACGCCAAGCCCAAGCGGCTGCTGCTGCGGTACGCGCCGGTGGAGAAGCTGTAGCCGTCGGTCACGTCCGCGACGTGAGGAGGGGCTCCCGCCCGAGCGCGGGGGCCTCTTCGGGCGAGCGCGGTCAGGACGGCTCGAGTTCGGGCGAGCGCGGTCAGGACGGCTCGAGTTCGGGCGAGCGCGGTCAGGACGGCTCGAGGCCGTGGCTGCGGAACCAGGCGAGCGGGTCGATGGCCGAACCGCCGCCCGGCCGGACCTCGAAGTGCAGATGCGGGCCGGTGGAGTTGCCCGAGTTGCCGGAGAAGGCGATCGGATCGCCGGCCTTCACCGTCGTGCCCGAGGGCACCCGGTACGTGGAGAGGTGGCAGTACCACGTCTCTGTGCCGTCCTTGGCGGTCACGATCATCATGTTGCCGTAGGCCGGGTTGTACTGGGTGCGGACCGTGCCGTCGGTCGCCGCCATCACCGTGGTGCCGTAGGAGACGGGGAAGTCGATGCCGGTGTGCACGGACATCCAGTTGATGCCGGACTGGCCGTAGTACGCGCTCAGTCCATGCTGGGCGACCGGGAGCGCGAACTTGGGGCGGAGCCGCTCCTTGCGGGCCGCCTCCTCGGCCGCCCGCTTGCGCTCGGCCTCCTGCTGGGCCTTGAGGTCGATGCGCTCCTGGGTGCGGCTGGCCCGGTCGGCGAAGTCGTCGGCGCCGGCGGCGAGGCTCTCCAGCTGGGTGTCCAGCTTGACGTTGGCGGCGGACGGTTTCACCGGCTGCGCGTCGGACGCGGTGGTGTTGGTCTCCTGGCCGCCGTCGTCGGCCAGGTCGCCCACCGAGGCCGCGGCGATCCCGGCGACGCCCATCACGCAGGCCGACGGCACGGCCACCGTGAGCAGCGCGGAGCGCTTGGCGGGGGTGCGGCGACGGGAGCGGGACGCGGCACGTCCGGCCGGGCGGGGCGCGGGGACGGGGGTGATCTCCTCCTGCCCCTCGAGCAGGGTCACCCGGGGCAGTTCACCGGTGTCGCCCGACCGCGCGGAGGTCTCTGCGGCGCCGTGATCCTCGGACTCCCCGATCGCCCCGGTCTCGTCGGAGTGGCCCGCCTGGTCGAACGCGGCGGTGGCCTGCGGGTCGCCTGCTTCGGGCTGCTGCCCGTACGTCTCCGGCGACGTGGGGGCGGTGTTCTGCTCGCCGTTCCACTGGGTGGCGTCGTGGGCGCCGGTGTCGAAGGCCTGGGTGCCCCACTCCCAGTGCTGGGTGTGCACCCCGGTGCCGTCGGACGGGTCGGGCTGGAGCCAGGCACCGGCGTCCCACTGGCCGCTGACCTCGGGCGAGGTGCCCTGCGTGGGGATCAGCGGGAGCTGCTGCTCGCCGGGCGTCCACTGGGTCGTGTCGTAGAAGCCGGTGTCGTAGGCGGCGTAGTGCTGGGCCGCGTAGGCGTCGTAGTGGCCGGTGGCGTCGACGCCGGCGGACCACTGCCCGGTGGTGTAGGAGCCCGTGTCGTGGCCGCTGCCGGGGAGGTCGCCGAAGAGGGGGTCGGCGGCGAAGCTCGTGCCGGTGTGGGCGCCGGTACCGAAACCGGTGGCGGCAAAACCGTTGGCGTCATAGCCGCCGTACGTGGTGAAGTCCCCGTACTGGGCTTCCTGGGCGCCGTACGACGCATAGTGCGCCGAGGCGGCATCGGAAGCCGGATCGGGGGCCACGGTCCCCGACGGGTGACGGTCGTTCACCAACTTCTCTTTCGCCTCGACAACAGGGGCTGCCAGAGCAGTGCGGCGACTGTACCCGGCGGTACGCGGGCACGACAATCTTCCGCAGGTTTCGCGCCCGCAGGAAACGGGCATTCGGCTCGGTTTTGGTGGAGTGCGGGCCCTATGTTCGAGCCGTGTTCGAAACCTGTGGGTGCTCGGCGGCCTGAATTCCGCTGTGTCGGACGGATGTTGTTCGGGTGAACGGGGTGTGGACGGGCGGTCGGCACCGGCCGAGGGGCCGGGCGTGTCGCCGGTCGCGACCGGTCCGGTGCCCGACCTGGTGCGGCCGGATGACCGGCGGGTGACGGTGCGGTCGGGTGACCGTCAGGCGACGGTGTGGTCGGGTGACGGTGCGGTCGGGTGACCGTCAGGCGACGGTCAGGCCGCCCGCGTGGCCGGAGGTCGGCTCTCCCGGGTGGGCCGTGTCCAGGGCCTGCCGTATCGCGGTCGCCACCGCCGGGTGCACGGGCAGGGCGAGATGACCGACGCCGCTCACCCGTATGTTCTCCGCGATCAGGTCCGGGTGGTCGATGCAGGCCGCCTCCAGCGGGTCCATGATGTGGTCGAGGTCGCTCCAGAAGGCGTAGAAGCGGGTACCGCAGCCGGGGGCGGGCAGGCGCAGCTCCTCCAGCACCGGTGAGCCCGGGCGCATCTGGCGCACGATGGGGTGCGCATTGGCCAGGGGCGCCACGCGGGTGCCGGCGTGCGGGGTGCCGAGGGTGACCACCGTCCGTACGCGGGAGTCACCGCCGAGCCGCTGCACGTAGTACCGCGCTATCAGGCCGCCCAGGCTGTGCCCGACCACGTCGACCTGGCTGCGGCCCGTGCGCTCGCACACCTCCTCTATGTGCCGGCCCAGCAGCTCCGCCGCGCTGCGGATGTCGCAGGTGAGCGGCGAGTAGTTCAGCGACTCGATCTGCTGCCTGCCGTGCTGCGCGAGGCTGCGGCGCAGCAGCACGAACACCGAGCGGTTGTCGATGAAGCCGTGCAGCAGCACGACCGGCGGCTTGGCCTCGGTCGGCAACTGGGCGGCGCCGCCCGCTCCGGGGAGCGCGGGAGCCGGGCCGCGGCGCTCCTGGACGATCCCGGCGGGATAGAGCAGCAGGTGACCCGCGAGGATCGCGAGCTCCAGGGCGGTGGCCTTCAGCAGTGCCAGGGAGAGCCCGGCCAGGCGACTCGGCAGCAGACGCCGGCAGAGCGGGAGAAGGTGAAGAGCTGCCTGGGTGACCTTCATGGGCCGACCTCCTGTCGGCACGCGAAGGACAGCCCTGTCCCCCGTGTGCCCTCATGGGAAATCGCGGCGAAAGCGGTCGCCGGCGCTCGCGTACGACGCGCGGACCGAGCGCGGCGGTACGGCGACCTCGTCGCGGATCCCTTATGCGCATGTTCCCACTGATGCCCCTGTGCCGCACGGGCACGCGGGGCGCGGACCGGACGAACCTCGGGCGGCTCGGCGGGGAACGCTGCGCGGTGAACGTGTCCCACCGTGTGATTTCCCCCTCGGTCTGCACCGCGAAACTGCCGGTTGCGCGATGCTGGAGATAACGTTCGTTCACTTCCCCGGCCGGCTCGGACCGGGGTCTCCGGACGTGCGCGATGTGTACGGCTTGACCGATGTGTGCGGTACTTGTCGGTACGGATGGATGTAGTCGCTTCATGGAGGCAGTGATGGGTGTGGCAGCCGGTCCGATCCGCGTGGTGGTGGCCAAGCCGGGGCTCGACGGCCACGATCGCGGGGCCAAGGTGATCGCGCGGGCCCTGCGCGATGCCGGTATGGAGGTCATCTACACCGGCCTGCACCAGACGCCGGAGCAGATCGTCGACACCGCGATCCAGGAGGACGCCGACGCTATCGGGCTCTCCATCCTCTCCGGGGCGCACAACACGCTCTTCGCGGCCGTCATCGACCTGCTCAAGGAGCGCGACGCGGCGGACATCCTGGTCTTCGGCGGCGGGATCATCCCCGAGGAGGACATTCCCCCGCTGAAGGAGAAGGGCGTCGCGGAGATCTTCACGCCGGGTGCGACCACGCAGTCGATCGTGGACTGGGTCCGCGCCAACGTGCGCCAGCCGGCGGAGGCGTAGGCGGCATCGGTCCAGGGTCTGCCACGGGCGCCGTGGGTGCCGAAGCCAGTGGGCGGTGTCGCGCGGGCGCGCGGGAGGGCTCAGCCCTCGGGCGGGGTCCGGTCCTCGGGCGATGCCTGGTCCTCCGTCGGGGCCGGGCTCTCGGGCGTGCCCGGATTCCCGGGTGATGCCTGGTCCTCCGTCGGGGCCGGGCCCTCGCGCGTGCCCGAATTCTCGGGTGAGGCCGCCTTCTCGGGCGGGGCCAGCTCCCGCAGCATCGCCGCGCGCAGACGCAGGGTGGTGACCAGGCGCTGGAAGGCCTCGGCCCAGTAGCCGCCGGCGCCCGGTGAGGCGTCCTGCGGCTCGTCCGGTATCGCCAGCAGCGCCTCCAGGCGGCTCGCCTCGGCAGGGTCCAGGCAGCGCTCGGCCAGGCCCATGACTCCGCTGAAACTCCATGGATAACTCCCTGCGTCGCGAGCGATGTTGAGCGCGTCGACGACCGCGCGCCCCAGCGGCGGCGCCCACGGCACCGCGCACACCCCGAGCAGCTGGAAGGCCTCGGACAGGCCGTGCTTCTCGATGAAGCCGGCCACCCAGGCGGCCCGTTCCCCGTCGTCCAGCGTGGCCAGCAGCTTGGCGCGTTCGGCCAGGGACACCGCGCCGGGACCGCCGGCCTCCGGCGCGGACGGCTCCCCGAGCAGCGCCCGCGCCCAGGCGGGGTCCCGCTGACGCACCGCCGCCCGGCACCAGGCCGCGTGCAACTCGCCCTGCCAGCCGTCCGCCACCGGCAGCGCGACTATCTCGCCGGGCGTCCGGCCGCCGAGCCGGCGCGACCAGGTGGCCAGCGGCGCCGCCTCCACCAGCTGCCCCAGCCACCAGGACCGTTCGCCCCGCCCGGCCGGGGCCTTGGCCGCCACGCCGTCCCGCTCCATGCCCGCGTCGCACTCGTGCGGCGCCTCGACGACGATCGCCGGAGTCTCCCCCGTGCGGTCCAGGGCCACGCAGGCACCGGCCCGCACCGCCATCCGCTCGGCGAGCGCCGAACCGGGCAGTGCCGACAGCAACTCCGCGGCCGTGGCACGGACATTGCGGCTGCGGTCGGCCAGGGCTTGCTCCAGGAACGGCTCGTCGTCCGGGCCGAGGCCGCTGCGCAGCGAGTCCAGGAACATCAGCCGGTCCTCGGCCCGCTCGGTCGCCCAGGTGGACGCGAGGAGTTCCCGGGCGGCGGCCGGTGTACGGGAGCGCAGCGCGGTGAGCAGGGCGACGCGTTCGGCGAACAGGCCCTCCTGCCACAGCCGCCGCACCCCCTCGCGGTCGGACGGGTCCGGCAGGGCGGAGGCGCCGCCCGGTGTCGCCCGCAGGGCGAACCGCCAGTCCGGGTTGAACCGGGCCAGCCACAGCCCGCGCGGCCCGGCGAACCGCAGTGCGGCCGGACGCAGGTCCGTGCGGCCGCGGGCGGCGTCGAGCAGCGCGGGCGGGGCGGCGGGCGGTGGCGCGTAGCCGTGCGCGTTGGCGGCCGCCAGCCACTGGGGCAGCAGCTCCATCAGGTCCGGTGCGGTGCCCCGGCGCCCGGCGCCGGGG
>NZ_BAAAGU010000078.1:0-22771 GCF_039524635.1 Streptomyces thermocarboxydovorans
GACAGATGACGCGCGTCCCCCACCAGATCGCTCACACCCCACCAACGACCCAGAACCCAAACCGTTTCGGATCAATAAGGCGGGCTCATAGCCGGCGCATAGCGGGCGCATATTTCTCCGGGGAATGCGCCGGAGCCTCCATGAATTGATCACACTGCCGATCACGTGCCTCTCCTCACGGTGCTCCTCGGGCGCGCGTGATCGGCTCCATGACCGGGGCTGCGATGTGGCGCTGTGATCAATTCGGGATTCGTCCGGAACGGAGCTCGGGTCTCCGAACGGAGTAGCGGAAGTCGAGCGCAGGGAACCGGACATTTGGGGACGTTCGGCCGCTCGTGCGGTCGTCCGGATGCGTGTAACGTGCGCGTTTCACTTGGCCCGGAGAGGCGCTCCGACCTGCGAATACCTGCTTCCGCTCCGCCCGCGAAGCACGTTCATGTTGCGCTTGTCAAGCCCCGAGAATGGCCCTGACCTGCGAAAACGCCATTCAGATGACGGCGTATCCGTGTTACCCTGGATAGCCACGGAAGGGGTACCTGTCACATGACGTTCAAGGTTGGCGACACCGTGGTCTATCCCCATCACGGGGCCGCGCTGATCGAGGCCATCGAAACTCGCCAGATCAAAGGCGTGGACAAGACCTACTTGGTGCTGAAGGTCGCCCAGGGTGACCTGACGGTGCGTGTGCCAGCGGACAATGCGGAGTTCGTCGGCGTGCGTGATGTGGTCGGTCAGGATGGGCTGGACCGGGTCTTCGAGGTGCTGCGCGCGCCGTACGCCGAGGAGCCCACGAACTGGTCGCGCCGTTACAAGGCAAACCTGGAGAAGCTCGCTTCTGGCGATGTCATCAAGGTCGCGGAAGTCGTACGTGACCTGTGGCGTCGTGAGCGTGAGCGAGGACTGTCCGCCGGTGAGAAGCGCATGCTCGCCAAGGCGCGGCAGATCCTGGTCAGCGAGCTCGCGCTCGCGGAGAACACCAACGAGGACAAGGCCGAGGCCCTGCTCGACGAGGTTCTCGCCTCCTGACCCGAGGCGGAACTGATCGCTCAGCGCCGCGCTCGTACAGCACATAGCGCACCATCATGCCGCGGTGCCCGATGACACAGCACATGTCGCCGGGCGCTGCGGCATGTGCGCACCCGGAGAATGTGTTGTCCTTCACGCGCCCCGAATCCGGTGTGCCGTCCCCGGGCGGCCGGCTCGACCAGAGTCACGGAAGGGGCTGGCCAAATCGTCACGCCCGGCACTCCCTCCGCTGCGGAGCGGAGGCTACGCCCAGGCCATACCCAGGTAGCCCGAGCACACAAACCTGACAGGAACCGATGTCTGACGATCCGCTCCCCGCGCCCGAGCCGAACTCCGTGCCCGCGCGTCCGGCGCCCCGAACGGCGGCCGTGATCCCGGCGGCCGGCCGGGGTGTGCGCCTGGGGCCCGGCGCTCCCAAGGCGCTGCGCGCCCTCGGCGGCCTGCCCATGCTGGTCCACGCGATCCGCGCGATGGCCGACTCCCGTGCCGTCTCCCTGGTCGTGGTCGTGGCCCCGCCCGACGACGCCGCCGAGGTCAAGACGCTGCTCGACGCGCACGCGCTGCCCGGACGCACCGACTTCCTGGTCGTCCCCGGCGGCGAGACCCGCCAGGAATCGGTCAGGGCCGGCCTGGAGGCGCTCCCGGAGGGCTACGACATCGTCCTCGTCCACGACGCGGCCCGCCCGCTGGTCCCCGTGGACACGGTGGACGCCGTGATCGAGGCGGTGCGCGACGGTGCCGTCGCCGTGGTCCCCGCGCTGCCGCTCGCCGACACGGTCAAGGAGGTCGAGCCGGCGGCCGAGCCCGGCGACCCCGAGCCGGTGCTCGCCACCCCGGACCGCTCCCGGCTGCGCGCGGTGCAGACCCCGCAGGGCTTCGACCGCGCGACCCTGGTGCGCGCCCACGAGACGGTCACCGGCAACGTCACCGACGACGCCAGCATGGTCGAGCAGCTCGGCCTCACCGTCGTCACCGTCCCCGGGCACGAGGAGGCCTTCAAGGTCACCCGCCCCCTCGACCTGGTCCTCGCCGAGGCGGTGCTGGCGCGCAGGAGGCTCAACGATGGCTTCTGAGCCCTTCCCGCTGCCCCAGGTCGGCATCGGCACCGACATCCACGCCTTCGAGGAGGGCCGGGAGCTGTGGTGCGCCGGCCTGAAGTGGGAGAACGAGGGCCCGGGGCTCGCCGGACACTCCGACGCGGACGTGGTCGCCCACGCCGCCTGCAACGCCCTGTTCTCCGCGGCGGGCCTCGGCGATCTGGGGCAGCACTTCGGCACAGGCCGGCCCGAGTGGGCGGGCGCTTCCGGCGTGGCGCTGCTGACCGAGGCGGCCCGGATCGTGCGGGAGGCCGGCTTCCGCATCGGCAACATCGCGGTGCAGGTCATCGGCCCCCGCCCCAAGATCGGCAAGCGGCGGGACGAGGCGCAGAAGATCCTCACGGAGGCGGCGGGAGCACCGGTGTCGGTCTCCGGCGCCACCACCGACGGGCTGGGCTTCCCCGGACGCGACGAGGGCCTGATGGCGGTGGCGACGGCGCTGGTCGTCAGGGAGCGGTGAGCGGACCGGAAGGCGCGGTGAGCGGACCGGCTCGTCAGGGAGCGGTGAGCGGACCGGAAGGCGCGGTGAGCGGGCCGGCTCGTCAGGGAGCGCTGAGCGGACCGGCCGGTCCGGCGCCGGGCGCGCCGTACGGACGCGGCGCCTTCCGCGCGCGACGGCCGGGAACCTCCCGGACACCGCGACCGTGAACCTCCGGAAGCGGCCGCTCGGCACCCGGCCTCAACCGCCGGAGGCCGCCGCGCCGCACCCGCCTGCGGCCTGCGGGCCGCCGAAGCCCGCGCCGTGCGGGCCGCCGGAGACACACCCACAGCCCCGAGCCCACTACCCTGGATGCCGTGACTATTCGCCTGTACGACACCCGCGCCCGGCAGATCCGTGACTTCACCCCGCTCAAGCCGGGATGTGTCTCGATCTACCTCTGCGGTGCCACCGTGCAGGCGGCACCCCACATCGGGCACATCCGCTCGGGCCTGAACTTCGACATCCTGCGCCGCTGGTTCGAGTACCGCGGCTATGAGGTGACGTTCATCCGCAACGTCACCGACATCGACGACAAGATCATCGCCAAGTCGGCCGAGCAGAACCGCCCCTGGTGGGCCATCGGCTACGAGAACGAGCGGGCCTTCTCCGAGGGCTACCGGGCCCTGGGCTGCCTGCCCCCGACCTACGAGCCGCGCGCCACCGGCCACATCACCGAGATGGTGGAGATGATGCGCGGCCTGATCGAGCGCGGCCACGCCTACGAGGCCGACGGCAACGTCTACTTCGCCGTCACCTCCTTCCCGGACTACCTCCAGCTGTCCAACCAGGAGCTGGAGAACCTGCTGCAGCCCTCCGGCGAGGGGGAGACCGGCAAGCGGGACCCCCGCGACTTCGCCATGTGGAAGGCGGCCAAGCCCGGCGAGCCCAGCTGGGAGACGCCCTGGGGGCGCGGCCGTCCCGGCTGGCACCTGGAGTGCTCGGCGATGGCGCACAAGTACCTCGGCAGCGCCTTCGACATCCACGGCGGCGGCCTGGACCTGATCTTCCCGCACCACGAGAACGAGATCGCCCAGGCCCAGGCCTACGGCGACGAGTTCGCCCAGTACTGGGTGCACAACGCCTGGGTGACCATGAGCGGCGAGAAGATGTCCAAGTCGCTCGGCAACTCGGTGCTGGTCTCCGAGATGGTCAAGCGCTGGCGGCCCATCGTGCTGCGCTACTACCTCGGCACCCCGCACTACCGCTCGATGATCGAGTACAGCGAGGAGGCCCTGCGCGAGGCCGAGTCCGCGTTCGCGCGGATCGAGGGCTTCGTGCAGCGCGTCACCGAGCTGGCCGGCGGGCCGGTCGAGCCGGCCCCGCAGGTGCCGCCCGCCTTCGCCGAGGCGATGGACGACGACCTGGGCGTGCCGCAGGCGCTGGCCGTGGTGCACACCACGGTCCGGCAGGGCAACAGCGCGCTGGCCGCCGACGACAAGGAAGCGGCCGTCGCCCGCCTCGCCGAGGTGCGCGCCATGCTCGGCGTCCTCGGCCTGGACCCGCTCGACGAGCACTGGGCCGGCGAGGGCGACCGCGGCGAGGACCTGCACGGCGTGGTCGACACGCTGGTGCGCATGGTCCTCGACCAGCGGGAGGCCGCCCGGGCCCGCAAGGACTGGCCGACCGCGGACGCCATCCGCGACCAGCTGAACCAGACCGGGCTGGTCATCGAGGACAGCCCGCACGGTCCGCGCTGGAGCCTGGGCCCGCGCTGAGCCACGCCCACCCCGCACACACCACCTCACCTCACTTCACGACTTCACGAAAGACGGAAACCTCATGGCCGCGAACAACCGCCGCATGTCCGGCAAGAAGGGCGCGCAGGTCGGCAGTGGCGGCAAGCGGCGCCGGGGCCTGGAAGGCAAGGGACCCACGCCCCCCGCCGAGATGCGCAAGGGCCACGCCAAGCAGCGCGCCGCCCAGGCCCGGGCACGCCGCGCCCAGGGCCGCAGCCAGGCCCGGCGCGGCGGCGGCCGCTCCGCCGCCGAACTCGTCGTCGGGCGCAACCCGGTCGTCGAGGCGCTGCGCGAGGGCGTGCCCGCCACCACGCTCTACGTCCAGCAGTTCATCGACAACGACGAGCGGGTCCGCGAGGCGCTGCAGCTCGCGGGCGAGCGCGGCAACGTCAACCTGATGGAGGCGCCGCGCCCCGAGCTGGACCGGATGACCAACGGGCTCAACCACCAGGGCCTGGTCCTGCAGGTGCCGCCGTACGAGTACGCGCACCCCGAGGACCTGGTGGCGAACGCCCACGACGAGGGCGAGGACCCGCTGATCGTCGCCCTCGACGGGGTCACCGACCCGCGCAACCTGGGCGCCGTGGTGCGCTCGGTGTCCGCGTTCGGCGGCCACGGGGTCGTGGTGCCCGAGCGGCGCGCCGCCGGGATGACCGCCGGTGCCTGGAAGACCTCCGCCGGTACGGCGGCCCGGACGCCGGTCGCCCGCGCCACCAATCTGACGCGCGCTCTGGAGGCGTACAAGAAGGCCGGGATCATGGTCGTCGGTCTCGCAGCGGACGGGGAGTCCGAGATCGGTGAGCTCGACGCGCTGGAAGGGCCCGTGGTGATCGTCGTGGGCAGCGAGGGCAAGGGGCTGTCCCGGCTGGTCGGGGAGACCTGCGACTTCCGGGTGCGCATCCCGATGCCGGGCGGTGCCGAGTCGCTCAACGCCGGTGTGGCCGCGGGCATCGTGCTGTACGAGGCGGCCCGCCGCCGCGGCTGAGCGGGGCCGTCCACGGCCGTCCACACGTCGAACGGGGCCGTCCGCGCCTCGTACTGGTGTTCGTCGATATCACTCACATGGTGGATTCCGGGAGATCCGGGCAGGTTTGACGCGGCCCGGACACTTCCGGCGGTTCGAGGCAGTGTCCTAACGCCGCATCACTCGGTTAGTGGAGTGTGGACACCAGAACACCCCGCACACCCACGGGGGACCGCTCGTCGGGACTCGACGACGCTCCCGCGCTGAGCATGGTGAAGGTGCCGAGCGATCCGGCGCAGATCATCGTCAATCACGCCAGCTTCCGCGTGCAGCTGGGCGCTTCCTCGAGGCGCGCGGCCTCGCCCCGGATCGCACGGTATGCGAGCGCCGTTCAGGACACCGCCCGCGTCCCGGTCGTCACCACCATGGGCGCCCCGGGCCGGACCGCCCCGCGCCGCCGGCCCGTCGTCTGGAGCGGCCGCTCGGCCCCCGACGACACCGGCGCCCACCGACTCCTCCAGGCCGTGCGGCAGGGCGGCGCCCGGCACTCCGACGAGCCGCAGCACGCCGACCCCGGGGCAACCCAGGTCATCCCCCGCGTCGGCACCGGTCACCAGGGCTACGGCTACGACGAGAACCCGGCCGAACGCACCCTCGAGACCCCGGTCATCGGCGCCCAGCGCACCCAGGACAGCCCGCTGCTGCCGCCCATGCGCACCGTCGGCAGCGCCTACGACGAACCCGCCTGCGCCGGCCCCGGCTTCGAGAACACCGGCGCCCACGACACCTACGACACCGGCGCCCACCACGGCTACGACGACCAGCAGGAGACCGGCGAGGAGGACACCGGCCGGCGCTCCCGACGCCACGGCGACGACCCGGCACGGCACGCCTACTACCCCGGCCGCCGGATGAACCTCGGCGTCGTCCTGCTCCCGCTGCGGGTCGTTCTCGGCTTCGTCGCCGTCTACGCCGGCATGGGCAAGCTCTGCGACCCGCACTACCTCGACGGCGGGCGCGGCTCCCTGGTGACCTGGCTGAACAGCCTCCACCCCTGGGAGATCGCCGCACCCCTGCACCAGTTGGCCCTCCACCACCCCATCGGCACCGGGCTCGGTGTCGCCTTCCTGCAGATCGCCGTCGGCGTGCTGACCGTCCTCGGCTGCTGGCAGCGCGTCGCCGCCGCCCTCGGCGTGCTGCTGTCCGCCGGGCTGCTGGTCGCCGTCAGCTGGAAGAGCAGCCCCGTCTACGACACCACCGACATCCTCTTCCTCGCCGCCTGGTCCCCGCTGGTCATCGCCGGCGCCCCGGTCTACTCGGTCGACGGCCGCCTGGCCGGCAGCGCATGGCGGCGCCTCGGGCCCCGCGCGGACATCTGGGACCTGCGCCGCTATGTGCTGCGCCGCGGCGCCCTGATCACCGCCCTGGTGTGCGGGGTGACCCTGCTGACCGGGGCGATCCTCGGCGGCGCCGTCCGCGACGCCGACCGGGTGGTCGTCCCCGGACCCGGCGAGTCCCCGCGCAACGAACTGCCCGGCTCTCCGCTGCCGAAGGAGCCCGGCGAGCGCAAGAAGCGCACCCCGTCCGCCTCCACCTCGCCCTCCCGGGGCGGCGCCACCTCCGGCGCGACCAGCCCGTCCGCGGGGGCCGGCACTCCCCAGGCTCCCCGGAACACCGGCGGTGCCGTCACCGGCGCCCCCAGCCAGACCCAGGGCAGCGCCGGGCAGGCGCCGGAGCAGTCCTCCCCGGGAGGCCAGGCGCCGAGCACCGGCTCGGGCGGCCCCACCTCCAGCGGCGGCACGGGCGCCGGCGGCACGGGCACCCCGAGCGGCGGCAGCGAGGGCTCCGACGAGGACCGCCCGGGCCTCGTGGGCGGCCTGCTCGGATAGCGGCCGGTCACGCGACGTACGCGACACACCAGTGGGGTCCCGCACGGAACGCTTCCGTGCGGGACCCCACTGGTGTGTCGCGGGGACGGATCGGCCCCCTGTGCCGGAGCGGCGCGTCAGCCCTGTGTGCGGTGGCGGCTCAGCGGCCCTGGGCGGCCAGTTCCTTCGCCGCCTCCGTCAGGTCCTTGGCCGTGTCGATGGCCCGCCAGTAGGAGCCCTGCGGGATGGGGAAGCCGGCCAGCCGGCGCTCACGGGCCAGACGCGGGAAGGTGGTGCGCTCGTGGTCGCCGCGCTCCGGGAGCAGATCGGCGAAGCCGGGGGAGAAGACGTAGACACCCGCGTTGATCTCGAACGTCGACGGCGGGGCCTCGATGAAGTCGGTGATGTGACCGAAGCCGTCGGTCTGCACCGCGCCCCACGGCAGCCGGGGGCGGGCCAGGGCGAGGGTGGCGAGGGCGTCCCGCTCGGTGTGGAAGTCCGCCATGTCGCGCAGCGAGAAGCGGGTCCAGATGTCGCCGTTGGTGGCGTACCAGGGGCGGTCCGGGTCGGGCAGATGCGCGGCGGCGTACTTCAGACCGCCGCCGCGGCCGAGGGGCTCGGTCTCGACCACGGTGGTGACGGAGAGGGGCAGTTCGGTGGTCTCCAGCCACTTCTGCAGGACCTCGGCGAGGTGCCCGCAGGAGACCACGACGTCCGTGACGCCCTCCTCGGCCAACCAGGACAGCTGATGGCCGATGATCGGCGTCCCCGTGCCGGGGATCTCGACCATCGGCTTGGGCCGGTCGTCGGTGTACGGGCGCAGACGGGAGCCCTGGCCGCCGGCGAGGACGACGGCCTGAGTGGGGCGGGACGCGGCACTCGGATCGGTCATGCCCGCACAATACGCGGCGACCCCGGCCCGCTCGGGGCCGGACCGGGCGTCCTTCGCGTCCGGAAGCGCCGGTCAGTGGTGCGCCGCGAGCACCCCCGAGGCGAAGGCCGTGTCGCACACCGGGCGGGCGTACGACTGGGCCTTCGTGGGCCCGTACACCCGCACCGCGGCCCTGCCGAGGGCGCGGGCGATCGAGGCGCAGTGCCGCGCCAGCGACGGGCGGTCGTCGACGGCCTGCTGCAGGTGCGTGAGCGCCACGCCCGGGTCCTTCTCCTGCAGTTCGACCAGCAGCTTGTCGCGGAGCACCTCCTGCGGGGCCCGCGCGGCGGCCCTCGAGGAGCTGCCGGACGCGGCGGTGTCCGCGGCGGTGAGCACCGGGCTCTGCGAGTCGCCGGACCAGTTGACTCGCGCGACCGCGAGAGTCCCGGAGAGCACCAGGACGACGGGCAGGACGAGGGCGAGGGTGCGGCCGACCCGGCGGGCGGGGCCCCGGCCGCGTCGCGTCTGAGGGGTAGTGGAGTGCTTCACGCGAGTGAGGGTAGCGTCAAGTGATGATTTGGAGACATTCTGTCACCGGTACGGGGGATGTAGAAGTGCGGATCTGTGGGTAAAGGGTTGACGCACGCCGTTCGAAATGTCCGGTGTGCCGGGGTTTTTGTCGACAACGCCGAAGCCCCCGCCGGCAACGCCGGAGCCCCCGCCGGCAACGCCGCAGGGCCCCGCGGCGGTGCCGCGGGGCCCTTCGATTCCGTGCTTGCGCCGGGGCGTCAGTCGGACAGACGCTCGCCGGTGGAGGTCGAGAACACGTGGGTCTCGCCGGAGCGCGGCACGACGTGCAGCTGGCTGCCCTTCTCCGGGACGTCGCGGCCGCTGACGCGGACCACCAGGTCCTTGGAGTCGGCGCCCAGCTTCGCGGTGCCGTAGACGTAGGCGTCGGCGCCGAGTTCCTCGACGACGTTCACCGTGATGGCGAGGCCCTGGTCCGATTCGGCGCCCGCCACGTCGAAGTGCTCGGGGCGGACACCCACGGTGACGGTCTTGTCGGTGGTGGCGGACAGCGCGTCACGGTCCACCGGGACCACCGAGTTGCCGAACTTCACACCGCCGTCGGTGATCGGCACCTCGACCAGGTTCATCGCCGGGGAGCCGATGAAGCCGGCCACGAACAGGTTCGCCGGCTTGTCGTACATGTTGCGCGGGGTGTCGACCTGCTGGAGCACACCGTCCTTGAGGACCGCCACGCGGTCGCCCATCGTCATGGCCTCGACCTGGTCGTGGGTGACGTAGACGGTGGTGATGCCGAGCCGGCGCTGCAGGCTGGCGATCTGGGTGCGCGTCGACACACGCAGCTTGGCGTCCAGGTTGGACAGCGGCTCGTCCATGAGGAACACCTGCGGCTCACGCACGATCGCGCGGCCCATCGCCACACGCTGACGCTGACCACCGGAGAGCGCCTTCGGCTTGCGGTCCAGGTACTCGGTCAGGTCGAGGATCTTCGCGGCCTCCTCGACCTTCTTGCGGATCTCCGCCTTGTTCACGCCGGCGATCTTCAGGGCGAAGCCCATGTTGTCGGCGACGGTCATGTGCGGGTAGAGCGCGTAGTTCTGGAACACCATGGCGATGTCCCGGTCCTTCGGCGGAAGGTGCGTGACGTCGCGGTCACCGATGCGGATGGCGCCGGCGTTCACGTCCTCGAGTCCCGCGAGCATCCGGAGCGAGGTGGACTTGCCGCAGCCGGACGGGCCGACCAGAACGAGGAACTCCCCGTCCGCGATCTCGATGTCGAGTGCGTCGACGGCGGGCTTGTCGGAACCCGGGTAGATCCGGGTCGCCTTGTCGAACGTAACAGTGGCCATGGTGATGGGGCCCCCTTCTACCGGCAGGAACGTGCCGGACGATCCGAGTAGGAAGGTGGTGCCACGACGGGTGTTCCGCAGTGGTGGTCCGCGTATTCCGTTGTGGTTCCGTGTGTGGTGTAGTCCACGAGAGTGAACTGGCACAGGACGGTACCTGGCGTTGACCTGGTTGTCAGTAGCTCCATGGCTGTGATTTCCCGGCCCGGAAGTGCGTGGCTCGGCGAAACCGGCTCTGTGTACAGTGGACCAGCCCGCGCGCGACGCGCGCGCGATGCCTCCTTAGCTCAGCTGGCTAGAGCAACGCACTTGTAATGCGTAGGTCGTCGGTTCGAGTCCGACAGGGGGCTCTGTGCACACCCCAGGTCAGCACGGTCTGACCTGGGGTTTTTCGGGGCATCCGCGGCGATGGTGCGGCCGGCCGCGGCCGCACCGCAGGCCGTGCACGGAGGTGCCACCGGGGCACCGGCGCTGCACTGGCGGCCGTGCGAGGAGCCCGCACAGCGGGGATTCGAGTGCGCGACGTTCGACGTCCCCCTCGACCACTGCCGTCCGGCGGGTGAGACCATCCGGCTCGCCGTGATCCGGCACAAGGCCACGAACCCGTCCGCACGCATCGGCTCCCTGTTCTTCAACCCCGGTGGCCCGGGCGGCTCCGGCACGGTCTCGCTGCCCCAGTGGTACGAGAAGTTCTTCCCGGCCGAGCTGCGCGAGCGTGACACCCCGCCGTTCGCCTCCACCCGGCCGACGGGCGGGATCGCGGCGGGCGGCGGCGGACTCGCCAAGGCCCGCGGCCATCGCTGACCGTCCCCTGGCCGGCGCGGCCCTGTCATCATCCGCGCCGGCCCAGCCGGCGGGCGATCTCCAGGTGCTCCTGCTCCACCGGGTCGCCGTCCTCGATGTTCCAGATGATGTTCTCCAGCAGGCGGGCACGGGTCCAGGCGAGGGCGCGGGCGCGGTCGAGGTGCATCTCCTCGTCGCGGATCTGCAGCTTGAGCACGGCCGGGGTGCCGTCCGCCCGGTCGACGGGCAGCACCAGGGCGCTGACGCCGTGCATGGGGGCGCCGGTGACGCGCAGCTTCCAGCGGTCCAGGAATGCGGCGGTCAGACGGGGGAGCCCGGCGATGAAGGCGCGGCCCTTCGCTCCGTTGAACTTCTCCTGGGCGTGGGCGAGTTCCTCGGGGATGTCGATCACTCCGGCACGCTGACCGGGCGGGTCGTGCGGCGCAGATGAATTGTGTCCGGCTGCGGATTCCGCAGGAGACAGCGCGCGCCGGCAGGGGTTAACGTCCCGGCCATGAGCAGCATGACCAGCGGTGTTGTGAATGGCGGCATCTCCTTCTGGTTCGCCGACGACGGGCTTCCGGTGACGCGGACGCCGCTCGCGGGGGACGCGGCGGCGGACGTGGCGATCGTGGGCGGCGGCTACACCGGGCTGTGGACGGCGTACTACCTGAAGAAGGCGATCCCCTTCCTGCGGGTCACCGTGCTGGAGCGAAAGTTCTGCGGGTACGGCGCCTCGGGGCGCAACGGCGGCTGGTTGTACAACGGGATCGCGGGCCGGGACCGGTATGCGCGGCTGCACGGGCACGAGGCGGCGGTGCGGCTGCAGCGGGCGATGAACGCGACCGTGGACGAGGTGATCCGGGTCGCCGAGGCGGAGGGCATCGACGCCGGCATCCATCGCGGCGGGGTGCTGGAAGTGGCGCGCACGCCCGCGCAGTTGGCGCGGCTGAAGGCGTTCCACGAGCGGGAGCTGGCGTTCGGGGAGCAGGACCGGGAGCTGTACGGGGCCGAGGAGACGGCCCGGCGGGTGCGGGTCGCCGACGCGGTGGGGTCCTCGTGGACGCCGCACGGGGCCCGGCTGCATCCGGCGCGGCTGGTGAAGGGCCTGGCGGCGGCGGTGGAGAAGCTGGGCGTGACGATCCACGAGTCGACACCGGTGACGGAGATCCGCCCGAAGCACGCGGTGACGCCGTACGGGACGGTGCGGGCCTCCTACGTGCTGCGCTGCACGGAGGGCTTCACGGCGGGGCTGAAGGGCCAGCGGCGGACCTGGCTGCCGGTGAACTCCTCGATGGTGGTGACCGAGCCGCTGAGCGAGGAGCAGTGGGAGGCGCTCAGCTGGGCGGGCCGGGAGACGCTGGGCGACATGGCGCACGCGTACATGTACGCGCAGCGCACCCCGGACGGGCGGATCGCGCTGGGCGGGCGCGGTGTGCCGTACCGCTTCGGTTCGCGCACGGACAACGACGGCTCGACCCAGCCGGAGACGGTCGAGGCGCTGCGCGAGGTGCTGGTCTCCTTCTTCCCGTCGCTGGCCGGGGTGCGCATCGAGCACGCCTGGTCGGGGGTGCTGGGGGTGCCGCGCGACTGGTGTGCGTCGGTGACGCTGGACCGGTCCTCGGGGCTCGGCTGGGCGGGCGGTTACGTCGGCTCGGGCGTGGCCACGGCGAATCTGGCGGCGCGGACGCTGCGCGATCTGGTGGCGCTGGACTCGGGGCAGGGCGGGCGCACGGAGCTGACGGATCTGCCGTGGGTGGGGCACAAGGTGCGCCGCTGGGAGCCGGAGCCGCTGCGCTGGCTGGGGGTGCGCGGAATGTACGCGGCGTACCGGGCGGCGGACCGGCGGGAGCAGGCCACGTACGCG
This sequence comes from Streptomyces thermocarboxydovorans, assembly GCF_039524635.1. NCBI lineage: Bacteria > Bacillati > Actinomycetota > Actinomycetes > Kitasatosporales > Streptomycetaceae > Streptomyces > Streptomyces thermocarboxydovorans. The sequence goes on from NZ_BAAAGU010000078.1 coordinate 12,568, forward strand.
GCCGAGTCGTCGCGGCTGGCGCGGTGGGCGGACAAGGTGGCGGGGCGGTAGCCGGACGGAGACTCGTCGGCGACGACGCGGCGGCCGAGCCAGTGCCCGGGCGTGCCCTCGCCGAGCGCGTCCACGACGCCGGCTACCTCGCGGCCGGGGATGGCCGGCAGCTCGATCGGGGCGGGGGCGGGGCCCTGGTGCCCCTCCCGCAGGGCGGTGTCCAGGAGGTGGACGCCCGCGGCCCGTACGGCGATGCGGACCTGGCCGGGGCCCGGCCGGGGGTCCTCGGCCTCCTCGTAGGTGAGGTTCCCGGCCGGGCCGAAGGCGTGCAGTCGGATGGCGTGCATGAGGTCCCCCTGGGGGTGGGCGCGGTGCGGTCGCCGCCGGGTGCGAGCGGTGCTGCCGCGCCTGCGACGACCCCACTGTTCAACCTCAAGCGTGCTTGAGGTCAAGCTCGTGCCGGCCGAGGGCCAGGGAGACCGCGGTCAGGGCGCTGTTGAAGGAGACCTCGGAGAGCACGCCGGGGGCGGCGACCTGGTCGCCGACGAGGTAGACGCCGTCACCGCGGTCGACGGCGGGCCGGTCGCGCCAGCTGGTGCCGGGCGGGTCGACGGCCCCGGTACGGCCGCTCGCCACCGCCTGCTGCCGCCAGGTGAGCCGCTCGCGCCAGCCGGGGAAGCCCAGGTCCAGCAGTTCCTCGGCGCGCCGGACGCCGTCGGCCTTGGTCTCGTCGGGCCCGATGGGGATCTGACCCTGGATCAGCTGTTCGCCGGCCGGGGCGAGGGTGCGGTCCTGGGCGGTGAAGCGCTCGATCCAGCCCGGCGCGTCCAGGTCGGACACGACGAACGCGTCGCCGCGGCGGGTGCGGACGGCGAGGTCGACCAGGGTGGTGCGGCCGCTCGGCCAGGTCAGCGAGGGGTCGCCGAGGAGCCGGCGGGCGGAGGCCAGGGAGGTGGCGACGATCACCGGGGTGTCGGTGGGCAGGGTGTCGACACGGGACAGCGTCTCCATCCGCACGCCCAGGTTCCAGGCGCGGGCGGCCATGCGGTCGATCAGCCCGCCCCAGCCGCCGCGCGGGTAGTGCGCCTCCGGCGGGAGCTTGGTGGCGCGGCGCAGCCGTTCCTGCACGAAGGCGGCGGACAGGGAGCCGGGGTCGTGGTGGAAGAGGGCGACCGCGGAGTAGTGGGCGGCGGCCCGTGCGGCTTCCTCGCCGGCGATGCGCGTGGCCCAGGTGAGGAAGTCGGTGTCGACCGGGGCCTCGGCGCCGCTGCGGCGCAGCAGCTTCAGCATGGCGAAGGGCGGGGTGCGGCGCAGCGCGCCCCGGTGGCGCAGGCGCAGCCGGGCCGCCTCCATCGGCGGGATCGGGGCGAGGGGGCCGAGGAGGTCGCGCTGCTTCAGCCAGGCCCAGTGCGGGCCGCCGCTGTAGAGGGCGTGCGGTCCCTCGTTGGTGCGGTAGGGGCCCTCGGCGGTGCGGGCCCGGCCGCCGAGGGTGTGGTGGGCCTCGTGGATGGTGACCTTGGCACCTGCCTCGGCGGCGGTGATGGCCGCGGTCAGTCCGGCGAAGCCGCCGCCGATGACGGTGATGCGATGCATGGCTGGGGTCTCCCTTTGCTCGGGTCGCCTGATGACGTGCTCACCAGCTATGACCGGGCAGGCCCCCGAAATGTGACATCGGTGCGTCGCCGCAGGTCAGGGGCGTTGTCAGTGGCGGCGTGCAGCATGGGGGGATGACGAGGAGAGCGACGGGTGGCCGGAAGGGGGCGCGGCGCCCCGAGGTGCGGCTGCCCGCGCTGGAGCCGTACGAGGGGGGTGGGCTGGCGCCGGACGGGGACTACGACGGGCTGGAGTTCCGGGAGGCGGATCTCGCGGGGCAGAACGGGGCCGGTGCGCGGTTCCTGGACTGCGCGCTGACCGGCTGCGCGCTGGACGGGACGCGGCTGTCCCGGGCGCGGCTGCTGGACAGCCGGCTCACCGGAGTGCGGGGCGTGGGGACGAACCTGGCGGAGGCGACCCTGCGCGATGTGGAGCTGACCGATGCGCGGCTGGGCGGGACCCAGCTGCACGGGGCGGCGCTCGAACGGGTGCTGATCCGCGGCGGGAAGATCGACTTTCTGAATCTGCGGGCGGCCGTGCTCAGGGATGTCGTGTTCGAGGGGTGCGTACTGGTGGAGCCGGACCTGGGCGGGGCCCGGCTGGAGCGGGTGGAGTTCGTCGACTGCGCGCTCAAGGGCGTGGATCTCGGCGGGGCCACGCTGACCGACGTCGATCTGCGCGGGGCGGCCACGCTGGAGATCGCCCGCGGGGTGGACCGGCTGGCGGGTGCGGTGATCAGCACGGGGCAGCTGCTGGATCTGGCGCCGGTGCTGGCGGCCGAGCTGGGGATCACCGTGGAGGGATGAGCGTGGAGGGATGACCGCCGGGCCCCGGGCAGGCGCCCGGCTGGGTCAGGGGGCCGGGCGGGCGCCGGCGGGGTCAGGAGACCCGGGGGTAGCGGGCCTGGAGGGTCCAGATCGCCGGGTTCTCGCCGAGGTCCTCGTGCAGGTCGATCAGGTCGGCGATGAGATCGTGCAGGAAGTCGCGGGCCTCGCGGCGCAGTTCGGCGTGGGAGAAGGTCAGCGGGGGCTCGGAGGCGGGCAGCCACCCCGCCTCGATGTCCACCCAGCCGAAGCGCCGCTCGAACAGCAGCCGGTCGGTGGACTCGGTGAAGTCCAGCTCCGCGCGCTGCGGGCGGGAGGCACGGGAGCCGGCCGGGTCCCGGTCGACGCGCTCCACGATGTCGCACAGCGCCCAGGCGAAGTCCAGCACCGGCACCCATCCCCAGGCTGTGGAGATCTCCCGGTCCGACTCGGTGTCGGCGAGGTAGACGTCCCCGCAGAACAGGTCGTGGCGCAGGGCACGGACGTCCGCGCGGCGGTAGTCGGTCTGCGGGGGGTCGGGGAAGCGGTTGGAGAGGGCGTAGCCGATGTCGAGCACGCAGGTGATGGTGTCATGCCGCCGCCGCGCCGCCGGACGGGCGGGCCCGCGGCAGCCGCTTCCGGACACCCCCTGAGGCACCGGTTCATCCGGCCGTGCGGCTCTTAGGATCACGGGGTGCGTGCTCACCGGTCCCTGATCGCCGTGCTGGCCCTGCTCGCCGGGTGCGGCGGCGGCGTGGACGGCACCCCCGGCGCCTCCGGGCTGCGCGACCCGTACTTCCCCAAGGCCGGCAACGGCGGGTACGACGTCACGCACTATGACCTCCGCCTGGCCTACGAGCCCCGCACCCGGCATCTCACCGGCACCGCGACCCTCACCGCCCGCGCCACCCGGAGGCTCTCCTCGCTCAACCTCGACCTGAAGGGCCTGGAGGTGGAGCGCGTCACGGTGGGCGGGGCCGAGGCCCGCTGGAACCGGGCGGGGCAGGAGCTGACCGTGCGGCCCGCCGAGGAGCTGCGGCAGGACCGCACCTTCCGGCTGACGGTCCGTTACTCCGGCACCCCGCGCACCCTCACCGACCCGGACGGCTCCGAGGAGGGCTGGCTGCGCACCGCGGACGGGGCGCTGGCGCTGGGGGAGCCGGTGGGCTCCATGACGTGGTTCCCCGGCAACCATCACCCCTCGGACAAGGCCACCTACACCGTCGCCGTGACCGTGCCGCGGGGGCTGCGGGCGGTGTCCAACGGGGAGCCGGCCGGCCGGCGCACCCGGGACGGCCGTACGACCTGGAGGTGGCGGACCGCCGAGCCGATGGCGAGCTACACCGCCACCGTCGCGATCGGCCGGTACGACATCGCCCGCGGCCGGACGCCCGGCGGGCTGCCGCTGCTCACGGCGGTCGATCCGAAGGTGGCGGAGGCGAGCCGGGACACCCTGGCCGAGCTGCCCCGCGTACTGGACTGGGCGCAGCGCAGGTTCGGGCGGTATCCGTTCTCCTCGGCGGGCGTGATCGTCGAGCGGGCGGAGGACTCGGGCTACGCCCTGGAGACCCAGACCCGCCCCGTCTTCCCGGGCGCCCCGGACACCGGTCTGCTGGTGCACGAGCTGGCGCACCAGTGGTACGGCAACTCCGTCACCCCTAAGTCGTGGCGGGACATGTGGCTGAACGAGGGGTTCGCCACCTATGCGGAGTGGCTGTGGCGGGAGGAGCACGGCGGGGAGACCGCCCAGCAGACCTTCGACGCGCTCTACGAGGGCGAGTACTTCCCGGACGCGGAGTCCGGCGAGGCGCTGTGGTCCTTCCCGCCGGCCGAGCCGCCCGACGCGGCGCACATCTCGGACGTGCCGGTCTACTGGCGGGGCGCGATGGTGCTGCACAAGATCCGGCAGACGGTGGGCGACGCCGGCTTCTCCGCCCTGATCCGCGGCTGGGCCCGCGACCGCCGCCACGGCAACGCGGACACCGCGGACTTCATCGCCTTCGTGGAACGCCGCTTCCCGGAGCGGGACTTCGGAGCCATCTGGTCGGACTGGCTGTACGGCGACGGCAAGCCGCCGCGTCCATGAGACCGCACCCCGGGACCGTACACATCCGCCGGGACTTCACGCCTACGCCGGAGCCCCCCGGCCGCAGAGGGGCGGCCGGGGGGCTCCGGGCAGTGCGCGTGCGAACGACGCGTGGGTCAGACGTTCACGCCGAAGTCCTGGGCGATGCCGACCAGGCCCGAGGCGTAGCCCTGGCCGACGGCGCGGAACTTCCACTCGGCGCCGTTGCGGTAGAGCTCGCCGAAGATCATGGCGGTCTCGGTGGCCGCGTCCTCCGACAGGTCGTAGCGGGCGATCTCGGTGCCGCCGGCCTGGTTGACGATGCGGATGTAGGCGTTGCGGACCTGGCCGAAGTTCTGGCCGCGGTTCTCGGCGTCGTAGATGGAGACCGGGAAGACGACCTTCTCGACATCGGCCGGGAGGGCGGCGAGGTTGACGTTGATCGCCTCGTCGTCGCCGGCGCCCTCGCCGGTGCGGTTGTCACCGGTGTGGACGATGCTGTTGTCCGGGGTCTGCTTGTTGTTGAAGAAGACGAAGTGGGCGTCGGAGTAGACCTTGCCCTGCGGGTTGACCGCGATCGCCGACGCGTCGAGGTCGAAGTCCGTGCCGGTGGTGGTGCGGACGTCCCAGCCGAGGCCCACGGTGACAGCCGTCAGGCCCGGTGCCTCCTTGGTGAGCGAGACGTTGCCACCCTTGGACAGGCTTACAGCCATTGTTGGGAGTTCCTTCCCTCGTGTGCGTACGGCTAGAAAGCTACAGCTACCCCCTTGAACGCGGGCAGGCGTCCACGCGGTTCCCGCTCCTTTACTTTCTTTACCTACGAAATTCGGGTGACGTGACCCGTTCACGAGCGCGACCATGGAGGGCATGTCCGGTCCCTCTCGCAGGTCCGGGGGCCTGGCGCCCCGGCATCTGGCCATCCGCGGCTCCGTCTCACTGCCCGAGGCGGAGCTGATGTGGCGTTTCTCGCGTTCGTCCGGGCCGGGGGGACAGCATGTGAACACCAGCGACTCGCAGGTGGAGCTGCGCTTCGACCTGGCCCGCACCGAGGCGCTGCCCGAGGTGTGGAAGCGGCGTGCGCTGCAGCGGCTGGCCGGGCGGCTGACCGACGGCGTGGTCACCGTCCGGGCCTCCGAGCACCGTTCGCAGTGGCGCAACCGGGAGGCCGCCGCCGTGCGCCTGGCGGCGCTGCTCGCCGAGGCCACCGCGCCCCCGCCCAAGCCCCGCAAGCCCACCCGCGTGCCGCGCGGGACCAACGAGCGCCGGCTGCGGGAGAAGAAGCACCGCTCCGAGACCAAGCGGGGCCGCTCCCTGCGCGACTGGAGCTGACCCGCACGGCCGGAGCGGCCGGAGCCGGCCCACAGCACGGGAGGCGGCAGCCCAGGGCGTGAGCACGGGAGCCGACCGCGAAAGCCGTGGCCGCCCGGCGCCCTCAGCGCACCCGCAGCACCCCCACCGTCTCCCCCTCCACGACCTCGCCGTTGGGCCGGAAGCCGAGGCGCAGGTAGAAGTTCTCCGGCCCGTGCTCCCCGGGGTGCCAGGTCACATACAGCTCCTCGGTGCCGCGGCGGCGCAGCTCGGCGGCGACCGACTCCACGGCGAACCGGCCGTACCCCTTGCCCTGCTCCCCGGCCGCGATGTTCAGCCGCCACAGGCCCGAGCGGAAGCAGCTGCCGTCCTCGAACCAGTCGACGTCGAAGAAGGCCATCAGGAAGCCGACGGCACGCTCGCCGTCCATGAGCAGGCGGGGCCAGGCGACACCGGGGTGGACATACGCCTCGGCGAGGGACTTCACCACCGGGGCCACCGCGAACTCCTGCTCCGGCCGGACGCGTATGCCGAGCGCGTCGTCCAGATTCTTCGCGGTGATCTCTTCGAGGCGGGGCGCCGTCGTTGTCGTCGTCACGGCGGGCAGGGTAAGCGCCGCGGAACCGTCCGGGAAAAGGGATTCCGCCCGCGCGCACAGGAATGAGCCGCGGGCGACCGCTCAGCCCAACTTCCGGTAGCGGCCCCGGAAATACGTCAGCGGGCCGGCCTCGGCGCTCGGCACCTCCGCCGCCAGCACCCGGCCGATCACCAGGGTGTGGTCCCCCGCGGTGACCCGCTGCTCGGTGCGGCACTCCAGGGTCGCCAGGGCGCCGCCCACCAGTGGGGCGCCGCTGTACCGGCCCCGCACATGGTCGAGGTCCGCGAAGAGCAGGCGGTCGCTGACGCGGCCCTTCATCGCGAAGCGGCCGGCGATGTGCCGCTGGTTCTCGGAGAGGACGGAGACCGCCCACAGCGGCTGCTCCTCGAGCAGCTCGTCCATCCGGGACCCCTCGCGCAGGGAGATCAGCACCAGCGGCGGGTCCAGCGACACCGACATGAACGCGGTCGCCGTCATGCCGACGTCCTCGCCCGCCGGCGCCCGCGGGTCGTCCGGGTCCAGCGGCGGCTCCACGGCGCTCACCAGGACCACCCCGGAGGCCAGCCGGGACATCGCGGCACGGAACTCGTCGTTGCTCACCCCCTCAGCATGCCGGGCGGCGGGCGGAGCGGTGATCGCGGACTGGGGAGAGGGAGTGTCGGGCACGCCGGAAACGCTAGTCTCCGCTCCATGGCCGATGCATCGGACCCCGGTCCGAGCGAAGACCTAGGACCAGCGGCCGAGCAGCAGGGCCGGACCGCGCCGCACACCGTCCGCGGGACCGGCACGGGCCGTGCACAATCGCCACACAATCCCCCCTCGGGAAGCCTCGGGGAACCACGCACGAACCTGACAAATATTCACGCTCCGCTGTGACTTGAGTCACAAGGGGGAGGAATTGTTGACCCTGTGTACCGAGTGGGCAGCGCGCTGTGATTCAGTGGCGGGGAAGCCTGCCAGGACGATACGCCGATGAGCACCCTTGATTCGCCACGAGGTCTCGGGGGGAGGGCGAGCATGGAGACCGAGTCGGAACCCTATGTCCGTCTTGCGTCCCTGCGACAACTGCACCAGGTCATGGCCGACATGAACACGGCCCGCAGCCTGGCGGACACGTTGCAGACCGTCGCCGACGGCGCCGTGAACGCCCTCGGGTACGAGCTTGCCTGCGTCAACCTCGTACGCCCCGACGGCGATCTCGTGGTCGCCGCCTTCTCCGGCAACCCCGCCGCCGAGGCGCTCATCACCGGCCGCGTGGGCTCCCGCGCGTCCTGGGAACGCCGCCTGTCCATGGGCGAACGCTGGGGCGACCTGGTCTTCATACCCCACACCGAGGGCTGGGTCCTCGACGACGACGACGTCCCGCAGTGGTACACCGACGGTCCCATGCCCCGTTTCGAGGACGAGTGGCATCCCTCCGACCGTCTCTTCGCCCCGATGTACGCGCCCGGCCCGCAGGGCGCCGGCGGCTCCGGCGAGCTCATCGGCGTGCTCTCCGTGGACCGCCCGCGCAACGGCCGCCGGCCCGGCGCCTGGGGCCGCGAGGCCCTGCAGATGTACGCCTTCCAGGCCGCCATCGCGATCAGCAACGCGCGTCTGCGTGCGAACATGCAGCGTGCCCTGGTCCGGCTGGAGCGCGAGCAGCAGGCCCTGCGCGCCAGCGAGGAGTCCTTCCGGCAGGCCTTCGAGTACGCGCCCTCCGGCATGGCCATCGCCGAGATGGGCGGCGAGCAGCACGGGCGGATCCTGCGCACCAACGACGCGCTGTGCCGGCTGCTGGGCCGCCCCGCCTCCGCGATGCGCCGCTACTCCTTCTCCGACCTCGTCCACCCCGAGGACATAGGCACCCTGCTGCGCACCTCCGCCGAGGGCGGACGCGCCGAGCTGCGCCTCGGCCGCCGCGACGGCACCTACGTCTGGGTCTCGCTGCGCAACTCCGTCGTCGCCGACGCCGCCGACGGGCCCCGCTTCCTGCTCACCCACGTCGAGGACATCGAGGAGCGCAAGCGCCGCGAGCTGCAGCTCGCCCACCGCGCCTCCCACGACTCGCTCACCGGCCTGCCGAACTCCGCCGAACTGCGCGCCCGGCTCTCCGCCCGCCTGTGCGGCCAGCGCCCGCAGCCGACGCTGCCCGCCGCGGTCGGCGCCGCCATGGACCCCTACGAGTCCTTCGACTCCGCGGACGCCGCCTACGGCCCGCCCGACTTCGACCGGGGCCACGACTTCGACTTCCCGCCCGGGGCCGACGAGTACCAGGGCTACGACCACCATGTGCACACCGTGGCCCCCGGCGACCGCGACGACGGCACCAAGGGCCTCGCGGTGCTCTTCTGCGACCTCGACGGCTTCAAGTCGATCAACGACCGGTTCGGGCACAACGCGGGTGACGCGGTTCTCATCGAGGTCGCCCGCCGGCTCAGCAACGGCGTGCGGGACGGCGACACCGTGGCCCGGCTCGGCGGCGACGAGTTCGTGATCCTCGCCGACGGGCTCGGCCGGGCCGACGCCCAGGACCTCGCGGTGCGGCTGCGCAACGAGATCATCCAGCCCATCAGGGCCGAGGGCCGGGCCGTCCGGGTGGGCGCCAGCTTCGGCATCGGGTGGGCGCACTGCGGCATGACGGCGGACGAAGTGCTGAAATCCGCCGACGAACGGATGTACGTCGAGAAACGATCTCGTCCCAAACAGCACCGGCGTGCGGGATGAACCGCAGGTCATCGGGTTGATGCGGTCTGAGTCACCCGTTCGGGTGTGCCGAAGCGGGTAGGCTCGCCATTCTCACCACCCGCATCCGCACCCGATCCGCAGCTAGGAGCACCAAGGGATGACGCCCGGCAACAACGGCGCGAGCACGCCCGAGGACGACGACCCGTTCGGCTACCTCTACGCCGACGGCCAGGCCAACGGGGCCCAGCCGCCGTCCGGCGGCTACGGCTACCCGAACTCGGTCAACCGCGTGCGGGCGGTCGGCACACGCCAGTACGGCCAGCAGGGCGCTGGTCCCGCCGCGCAGATACCGCAGCAGCAGGGCGCCTACGGCCAGCCGAACCCGCACTACGCCGCCCCGGAGACGCTGCCCGGGGGCGCGCCTCCGGCGCACACACCGCAGCCGTCGCACGCCGGCGGGGGCGGCGGCCGGGGCCGCGGCCCCAACACCAAGGGCCTGCTGATCGGCGCGATCGCGGTGGTCGCCGCGGTCGTCATCGGCATCGGCGTCGCCATGATCGGCGGTGACAAGGACGAGGGCGACACCGGCAACGAGGCCGGCTCCACCCCCAGCCAGTCCCAGCCGAAGGACCCGACTCCGTCGGCCACCGAGAGCGGCAAGAACGAGGTCGAGCTGCCCAAGATCGATGCCAAGGCGCTCCGCTTGGATGGGGGAGCCGTCACTGCTTCCGACATCAAGGGCGCGAAGGCCGACGGCGGTGTCTACGTAGGCGGCTTCAACAAGGTGGGCGCCAAGGTTCTCTGGACCGTCAACGGCATCGAAGAGGCAGGCACCTACCGGCTCTACGTCCGTTACGGCATCCCCGGTGAGGACGCCGACGCGACCGTGGTGACCAACGGCAAACCGGGGACCCGGCCGCTGAACATGAAGAACTTCGGCAACACGCCCAAGGGCGACTGGGAAAAGGGCTGGCAGACCACCTGGGCCAACGTGAACCTCACGAAGGGCACCAACACCATCGAGCTGGTGTGCAACGCGGGCAACAAGTGCAACGCGAACCTCGACCAGTTCTGGCTCACCGAGGAACCGCCGAGCTGACCCGGCCCTAGGTGTGCTGTCCCGGGACGTTGGTGACACGCGTGCTGGGTGCTTGAACGGGTGAGGGCCTTCTGGGTTCG
>NZ_BAAAGU010000079.1:0-22381 GCF_039524635.1 Streptomyces thermocarboxydovorans
CGCGGGCCTTCCGATATCGTCACACCGCCGTGACCTGCACACTCACGACGTCACCGCGACTTTGCAATCGCCCTGCGTCGACGGGCAGAGCAGGAAATGAACGACCAGATCATGAAAGGGCTGGGGAGGAGGGCGTGTGACCACGGTTCCGTGGATACCCACCGGCCTGGTCAGGTCACTTGTGGACCTGCAGATGGCTGGCCCTTCACCGCGTCACTGCACGTCCGAGGACGGCGAGCTTGATGAACTGCTCCAAGGCCTCCCTGGCCTGTGCCCCGAGAAAACTCAGGCGCACATGTCTGTACTCGCGACGAGATGGTCGAGCGGACACTCCAGCTGTACAGAACGACGTCAAGTAATGCGCGGGGTGCAACGGCATTCGCTTCCGTCTCTTGCGGAAGGCCGCTGGGGCGATGCTCACCGAGGTGATCTACATCTGGATGCACATACGCGAAGACCCCGTTCTCAGCGTCTCCGCTGGTGACGGGGTCCTAGGGCACCTGATAGATGGTGCCCCCGGCAGGATTCGAACCTGCGCACACGGCTCCGGAGAGCACGCGCAAGACATGTGCGAATGTGCCGCTGACCTGCGTAGACGTCCTCTCAAGATCGCGTGATCTCGGGTCTCACGCACTGCTCACGCACGGCGCAGTTTCGATCAAGCTGAGTGATCACCAGCGACTCGCGCTCCACCGTTGTTGGCAGGCTGGAACACCCCCAGTGTTTCAGCCTCGGAACCCGGACAGTCGGACAGTCGCCTCCATGGGGTGTCCGGGGAATTTGTGCAGGTCAGCGCTCTAACCGGACAGTCGGACACATGGGACACTAATTGCCATGCGAGGTGCTGCCGACCGCGTGGCACTCTTGGCAGCGAGCAAGAGGAGACAGCGAGAGGAGCCGAAGTGCCGGAGGCCAGTCCCCGCGGTACCTACCTGGTCATCTCTGAGAAGCTGCGGCAGCGGATTGACGCGGATGAGTCCGGCGAGGCGCTGCCGTCCGAGGCTGACCTGATGCGTGAGCACGACGTCTCCCGCAACACGATCCGCCGAGCGCTGAAGGTGCTCGAAGCTGAGGGCCTGGTGCAGTCCGCTCCCGGGGTCGGCTGGCGCATCGTGCGGGGTGGCGACCGTCGCTCGCTCGCCGAGCGGATGAGCGACCTGATCATCGAGGAGTCTCTGTCTGTGGGGGACCCATACCCCTCGGAAGCGCAGCTCTGCGAGCGGTTCGGCGCTTCCCGTACGGCTGTACGCCGCGTCTTGGCACAGATGGAGGGAAACGGCTTGCTCGACACCGTCCATGGCAAGGGGCGCACCGTGCGCGCCCTCCCGAGCCGAGCCGTCCGGCCGTAGCCTTGGCCACCATGGAACTCACTGAGTGGGCGTATGCGCTCTCCGAATCGTTGCTGTCCGACCCGCTCCCTCGCCGGTGGGCGCATTCCTTGGGCGTGGCCAAGCGCGCTCGCTCTCTGAGCCCGATCCTGGTGCATGACGCCGAGCTGTTGGAAGCCGCCGCTGTTCTGCACGACATCGGCTACGCGCCGGCCATCGCGGTTACGGGATTCCACCCGCTCGACGGAGCACGGTTCCTCCGCGATCACGAAAAGGCGGACGACCGAGTCGTCCGCCTCGTTGCCCATCACTCCTGCGCTCTTCTCGAAGCTGAGGAACGCGGACTGAGGCATGAGCTGGAGGGGGAATTCAGCCTGGAGCGCCCCCATCTCGTTGACGCACTCCTCTACTGCGACATGACGACCACGCCGGACGGGGAACAGACAACCCCGGCCGATCGGCTTGACGAAATCGCGCAGCGATACGGCCCGGATACGATCGTCGGTCGATTCATTCAGCGCGCAGCCCCGGAGATTCACGCTGCCGCACAGCGTGTCGAAGAACGCTTGGCCCAGGTGTCGGCCAGCGGTCAGCCGATGTAGGGTTCGGCCCGCGAAGTGTCGAGGCCATGCCTGATACGCAGCATCATGGACGGGTGAATTTCGAGGCCGTCAAGGTCCGCTGGGTCAACCCAGCGGACCTCTTTTGATTCGCTGCTGATGCGGAGAGAACCGCCGACAGGGTGGGCGCGGAAGCAGATGGAGAACTGCTGTCGGACCTCGCCGTCGTCGTACGCCATGACGTGCTCGGGGTCCGTGTAGAGGCCGACGATGCTGTCGACCTCAACCTGGATGCCCGTTTCCTCGAACACCTCACGGACGACCGTGTCACCGATCCGTTCCCCGATGTCGTGGCCCCCGCCGGGCAAGGCCCACAAGTCGTTGTCGGTCTTGTGGATGAGGAGTAGCCGCCCCGAGTCGTCGCGGACGATTGCCGTCACCGAGGGGACCACGGAATTGGCCTTCGGTGCGTTCGGGTCACGGAAGTAGTCGATACGGCCCATTAGTGCGCGCCTTCCCAGTCGGCAGGTGAGGAGATCGGTCGGGCGGCTTCCCAGACGCGTTCAACGCTTTCGGCATATGCGTCAAAGAGTTCGCCGCCTGGAACTCGTTGCAGATGCAGTACCGGGGCCATGTAGGCCCCGACGCCGTAGATGTGACCGTTCGCCAGCATCTCGTCATCCGCCCGGTAGATGGAGTTGTAGAGGGTCGTGCTGTGGAGACGGAATTCCACACCGGGAAGACCGAAGAGCGGACCGTAGTTGATGAGGGCGTTTCGGATCTTCCCTGCCATGGCAGAACCGATTCCCTCGTCTTCTCCGCGCACTGCCACCGCCGGCGACGTCGGCTCGCCGAGCATGAACCGGATGGGCACGCCGTCCGCTGACTTCTCCTTCACGATCCTGTGAAACGTCGCGTCTTCCGTCAGCCAGAACCCCGAGTAGACGAGCACGTCGAATCGTCGCATCGCCTTGGCGTAGACGTCCGTCCAAAGCGTCTGCGGCACCACCGAACGGTGCGGGTAGAGCCTGACCAGCTCAGCATTGCCGGAGGCCGTGACGTCGGCTGACGTGCGTTCGTCCGGCCACAGGTAGGACACCTCGCACTTCAGGAGCGAGGCGGTCGCGTACTGGAAGCGCCGGTACGGCTTGCGGTCGGGGTCGTTGATCCAGCGTTCGACCGTCTTCGAGGCGACGCCGAGCCGTTCCGCCACTTCGTCCAGGGTCAGGCCCAAGTCCACGATGGCGGCGCGCAGTCGTTCGTTCGCCACATCAACCTCCGCCTGTGCGGGACGACTTGGTACGACTTCACGCTAGCCAAGACGGACCCGAGTCGTACAGGTGCGAAGTCGAGTGTCGCCCTCGCCAGGGCGAATCTGATGGTGCATCGAGCGCGAGGGGCTCACCGACCTCCATGAAGCCGAAGGGCTTGACGGAGCGAACCTCTCTCTGCAAGATGAGGAACAGGTGCTACATGTACCTCTCGCCCGGCACTGCCGGAGCGGCTGCGCATTGACAACTCCATGGGGATCACGCCGCCTCTCCTCGGCCAAGTAGGCGGCCACACGGGTCCGACCCCCGTGTGAGGTACAGCGCAACCAAGCCTTTGCGGCGCTTCGGCGCCGCGGCCCCGGCCAGCCGCGACGGTGGCGGATCGAATCCGCTCCGGGGCACTGCGGGGCGACCGTCTCTCACCACGTCACGACCACGGTCGCTCCGTCCGTCGCACTTCCCATGTCCCTTCGATACAGGAGCGCTGCTATGCGTGCCTACATCGGCGGTCATCAGGCCGTCTCCGTGAACGACTTCATCGAACTGGCCCTGGGCACACCGCCTGAGCTGTGGCTCGGGGTGGAGGGCGAGAGCGAGGAAGAGCGCGCGGCCCGGCTGGACGCTGCGCGCGACATCCTCGCCGACAACCCCGGTCTCCCGGACGACGTGACTCGCGTCGTCGCCGAGGTGATCGAGGCGCACGCCCCGGAGCTGTTCAACGTCGTCCCGCTGGCCCGCCCGACCGGGCGCCGCCGGCCGTCCCGGAAGGGAGCGGCGGCATGACCTGCACCCCTCGTTGCCCGGCCGCTCACCCCGACGACCCGACGCCCTGCGAGGGTCCGGCGGTCGTGACCGTGCTGGACGCCCACAACGCCGGGGCGGACGGCTGCCAGCACCACGCTGCCCGGCTGCTGGCCTCACTGGAGGGCGGCAGGGTCTACCCCCTGCCCGACGCCCCGGCAGGCGCCGCCATCCGGGTCTTCACGGCCGCGGACACCCTCCCCCCGTTCGCCTGGTACGAGGACGCGCCGCGCACGCAGCCGAGCCAGTTCAGCCGCGCCGAGAACCGCCGCAAGGGGGTGGCGGAATGACCACCATCGCGACGGCACAGAGCGCCGAACGCCCGGCGGTACCGCCGCTCACGCGCCCGGAGACCGGCCTTGCCGGGATCGGCGCTGCTGCCGCGGCCGGGGTCGGCGCGCTCGGTCTCATCTCCTCCTTCGACGCCGTCTCCGCCGCTGCCGCGCGGTGGGGGTTCGGCGAGCCGTGGATGCTGCCGATCGGTATCGACGTGGCCATTCCGGTGTTCACCGTGGCCAACCTGCTGCTGATCCGGCTGGACATGGCGTTGGCATGGGTCCGGTTCGTGCCCTGGGCACTGACCCTGGTCACCTGTGGGCTGAACGTCGCCGCCGGCCACACGCTGTGGGCGAAGGTCGCGCACGGCACGATGCCGCTGCTGTGGGTGGTGTTCTCCGAGATCGGCGCGCACGTCTACGCCGTGCGCATCGGCGCGGTGACCGGCCGCCGTATGGAGAAGATCCGGTTCTCCCGCTGGCTGCTGGCGCCGCTGTCGACGTTTGCGCTGTGGCGGCGGATGACGCTGTGGGAGGTCACCTCCTACACGGCCGCGCTCGCGTTGGAGCGGGAGCGGCTGTTGGCCCGCGCGGACCTGCGCGAGCGCTACGGCCGCAGCTGGCGCAGGAAGACGCCACGGCGTGAGCGCGTGTTGCTGCGGTTGGGTGAACTGGCCCCGGCCGCCGCGAACGTCGCCGACGCCACGGAGCCGGAGCCGGAGCCTGACCCGGTCCCGCAGGAGCTGAAGAGCGAGGCACCCAAGCCGCCGCGCAAGCGGACCGCCAGGAGTAAGGCCAAGCCTGCGCCGCGCTCGGTGGCCGATCTGCTCGCCGAGGCGCGCACGGCCACGGCCGACTGGAAGGACGACGCGATCAACGCCGAGGCGCTGCGCAAGACGCTGCACTGCGGCTCCGGTCCCGCGCGGCAGGTGCGTGACGCCCTGCTCGCCGAGCGGGCCGACGGCCGCACCCTGCGCCCTGTCGAGGCGCCCGCAGCCGACGCCGAGCCGGCCGAGGACGGCAGTGAGGGGGCGGCGGCATGAACACCCTGGTCACGGTCCTGCTCGCGGTGCTGCCGCTGGCCGCCGGGTGGGCGGTGCACGTGCGCTGGCTCACCCGCTGCCTGAACACCGCCCGCCGCGACCCGCTCACCGGGCTGCGCACCCGCGACGGCTTCACCCGCCGCGCTCAGATCCTGCTGAAGGACCCCCGCGCGGTCGTGGTGCTCGCCGACGTCGACAAGTTCAAGCAGATCAACGACACCTACGGGCACGCGGCCGGTGACGCGCTGCTGAAGGCGACCGCCGACCGCCTGGCCCACCACGTCGGCCGCTCGGGGGTTGCCGGGCGGCTCGGGGGTGATGAGTTCGCCGCCGTGCTCATCGACGACCACGGCACCGCCGCCGACATGCTCGCCGTGCTGCACGGTGTGCTGGGCCGCCCGGTCGACGGACAGGACCCGGCCGTGCGCACCACGGTCTCCCTGGGCTGGGTGCGCGCTGCGGACTTTCCCGGTGACGACCTGTCCGCGTTGCTGCGGCGGGCGGATGAGGCGATGTACGCCGCGAAGCAGGCCCGCACGGGCGCCCGCCGGGCCGGTCTGGGGCGGCTGTTCGCCACCCTCGCCGGGCGCCGCGCCGGCCGTACCGGCGCCCGCACGGACGCCCCGGTCGTGGGGGTGGCGGCATGAAGTCGCAGCCGCTCGCCGCGGTCGACGTCTGGCGCCCGGTGATGGAGGCGGCGGGCTACCGCTGCCAGTGCACCGGGAGTTGCGGCAACGACCACGCCAAGACCGATGGCCGCTGCCCGCGCGAGCACGACGCCTACACCAGCAAGCACGGCCACCGCATCCGCCTGATGGCCGCGCCCGCCGACCCGCTCACCCCGCACGCCAAGGCGGTCGCGCTGCCGGTGGGGGAGCTGCGGGCCTGGTGCCCGGAGTGCCACACCGCCGCCGCCCGCCGTGCCCGCAGCGCGGCGCCCGTCGACGACGCGCCCGGCCTGTTCGACCTCTGACCTGGAAGGAGTTCAGGCGTGAGCCTGACGTTCACCGATCTGTTCTGCGGCGCGGGCGGCTCTTCCACCGGCCTGGTCGCCGCCGGGCTCGAACTGCGCCTGGCGGCGAACCACTGGAAGCGCGCCGTGGAGACCCACGCCGCCAACCACCGCGATGCAGACCACCTGTGCGCCGACATCAACAACTACGACATGCGGCGCCTGCCCAAGACGGACATCCTGTGGGCCTCGCCGATCTGCACGGAGATCTCTCCGGCCGGCGGCAGGCGCCGCACGCACGGCCAGCTCGCCTTCGAGCTGGAGGAGTACGGCCGGGTGGAGGACGCCGGGTGGGAGCGCACCCGGGCGACCGCCTACGACGTCATCCGCGCGACCGAGGTGCACCGCTACGCGGCCGTGCTGTGTGAGAACGTGCTGGAGTTCGTCGTGGACTGGGAGCTGTTCGACTGGTGGCGCAAGGGGATGGAAACCCTCGGCTACCACTCCCAGATCGTCTCCGTCTCCTCCGCTCACGTCGGCGACGCGTTCAACCCGCCCGCACCGCAGTGGCGGGACCGGATCTACGTCGTCTTCACCCGCCACGACGTCCCCGTCCCGGACCTCAAGCCCGCGCCACTGGCCTGGTGTGCGGAGTGCGCTGAGGACGTGCACGCGGTGCAGACGTGGCGCAACGGCCGCCGGGTGGGCAAGTACAAGCAGCAGTACGACTACCGCTGCCCCAACGCCGCCTGCCGTCACACGATCGTGGAGCCGTACGTGCGCCCGGCCGCGAGCATCATCGACTGGTCCAACCTCGGGGTGCGTATCGGCGACCGGCCCGCCCACGGGCTGCGCCCGCTGGCAGCGAACACGGTCAAGCGCATCCGCGCCGGCCTGGACCTGCTCGGTAGTCGGCGGATGGTGCTCACCGTCAACCACAGCGGGCACGACGGCCGGGCCGTCCCCGCCGACGCCGCGCCGCTCGCCGCCCGCACGGTCAAGATCGGGGATGCGGTGCTGGTGCCGACGGGCGGCACGTGGAACAGGCAGCCGACCCACGCGGGTGAGCCGATGCGTACCCGGCTGGCCAACCCGAAGGGGTTCGAGGCGCTGCTGACTCCGCCGCAGGCGGACGACTCCTTCATCGTCACCCTGCGCCGCAACGCCACCGCCCGCCCGGTCGGCGAACCGGTCGACACCGTGACCGGGCAGGGGCGTCACCACTGGCTGGTCATCCCGTACCGCAACGCCGCCGCCAAGTCGGCCGGCCAGCCGCTCCACACGCTCGGCACGAAGGACTCCGCCGCCCTGCTCGGTCCGGCGCCGGAGCTGGAGGACTGCCACTACCGGATGATCCAGCCGCGCGAACAGCTCCTCGCCCAGCGCTTCCCGGCGGACTACATCGTCCACGGCAACAAGGGCGAACAGACCATGCAGGCCGGAAACGCCGTGTCCTGCAACGTCGCCCAGTGGATCGGCGACCGCGTCGCCGCCGCCCTCGCCCGCACCGCCGCCCACGCCGCCTGAATCGAAGAGCGATCCAGGGACCGGATTCCGGTCCCTGGTGCCCTCATACGGCGCTGACCATCGCAATACAGGCCCGGCCGCCCACCTTCCACAGCACGCGGCCGGGCCCGGCATCCCTCCCAGAGAGAAGGAACCCTCAGTGAAGCATCCCGACGACGACGAACTGTTCAACCGACTGGAAGCCGAGATGGCCGCCGACTCCGGCGGCGAGGTGGTCGACCTGAACAAGGCCCGGTCGGCCCGATCCGAGTCGCCCGACCCGACAGCCCGACCGGGCGCCGACCGGTCGGCCCACTCCCGCCCCGGCGAGTCGGGCACGGAGTCGGCCGACCCGACCACGGCCGTAATGGTCGACTCGCCGACGCTGAAGGCGGCCGGGCCGGGCTACCTCGGTCGGCTCGCCGCCGCGCAGCGCCGCCCGGTGCTGCCGGCGTGGCTGCGCTCGCTCGCCGAGCTGCGGACGGCGTCGGCGTGGGTCGCTCGCCACTACGCCCACGTGGCCGGGTACCACGCGCTGCGTGCCCCGGTGTACGCTGCCCGGCTCACCCTTCAGGCCCCGACCGGCGCGGCCCGGTTCGTCGGGGGCACGATGCGGTGGGTGGCCGACCGCGAGGGCGAACCGGTCCGCCTCGCCGCCGTGCGCCGCGAGGACGCCGCGGAGTACCTGAAGCTGTCGCGGCAGCGCGACGGCCGGGTACGGCTGCGGACCCTGGTCACCGTGCTGGGGATGTTCGTCGGGTTCGGTCTGGCCCTGGCCATCTACGTGCTCGCCCCCGACTGGCTTCAGGCGGTCTCGGTGAGCGCGGTGGTGCTCGCCCTCGGAGCAGCCGGCCGCCGCGCGGATGAGCCGGTCATCCACCGGGCGGTGGAACTGCCCAAGGCGACCAAGCTCACCTCGGACATCGTCCTGCGCGCGCTCGGTTCGCTCGGTATCTCCGCCATCAGCCAGGCTCAGGCCAAGGGACGGGACGGGTTCGAGTTCACCGCCCCGATCACCCGGGACGGCCCCGGCTGGCGGGCCGAGGGCAACCTGCCGTACGGCGTGACGGTCACGGACATCATCGAGCGGCGCGAACGCCTCGCCTCGGGTCTGCGCCGCCCGCTGGGCTGCGTGTGGCCGGAGGCCGTGCCGGACGAGCACACCGGGCACCTGGTGCTGTGGGTGGGCGATCAGGACATGAACAAGGCCAAGAAGCCCGCATGGCCGCTGGTCAAGTCGGGCACGGTGGATCTGTTCAAGCCGGTCGCCTACGGCACCGACCAGCGCGGACGCTGGGTCGAGGTCACGCTGATGTACATCGCGGGCGTCATCGGCGCCATCCCGCGCATGGGCAAGACGTTCCTGCTGCGTCTGCTGCTGCTCATTGCCGCCCTCGACCCACGCGCGGAGCTGCACACCTACGACATGAAGGGCACCGGCGACCTGGACCCGGTCGGCAACGCCGTCTCCCACCGGCACGCCGCCGGCGACGACGACGAGTCGATCGCCTACGCGCTCGCCGACTTCCGCGCCCTGCGCGAGGAACTGCGCCGCCGCACCAAGGTGATCCGGTCCCTGCCGCGGGACATCTGCCCCGAGTCCAAGGTGACCAGCCAGCTCGCCGACAAGCGGTCGCTCGGACTGCACCCGATCGTGGTCGGGGTGGACGAGTGCCAGGTGCTGTTCGAGCACCCCGACCACGGCAAGGAGTTCGAGGAGATCGCCACCGACCTGGTCAAGCGGGGACCTGCGACCGGCATCGTGGTCCTGCTGGCCACGCAGCGCCCGGACGCCAAGTCGCTGCCCACCGGCATCAGCGCGAACGCTTCCGCCCGGTGGTGCCTCAAGGTCATGGGCCAGACCGAGAACGACATGGTGCTGGGCACCTCGCAGTACAAGCGCGGGGTGCGCGCCACCATGTTCGCCTGGGGTGACAAGGGCATTCACTACTTCGTCGGCGAGGGCGCCGACGCCCGTATCGTCGCCTCCGTCTACGTCGACGCCCCCGGCGCCGAAGCGATCGCCGCGCGCGCCCGCAAGGCGCGCGAGAAGGCTGGACTGCTCTCCGGCCACGCGCTCGGGGAAGCCCCGGAGACGGTGACCGGGCCGTCCCACGACCTGCTCGCCGACATCCTCGCCGTCGTCCCCGCCAGCGAGGCCAAGGTGTGGTCCGAGACGGTCGTGGCCCGGCTCGCCGAGCTGCGGCCGGAGGTCTACGGCGGATGGGACCCCGACGGGCTCGCCGCCGCCCTGAAGCCGCACGGCGTCTCCACCATCCAGGTGGGCCGCCGCGTGGACGGCAAGGTCGTCAACCGGCGCGGCATCGACCGCTCCCACATCACCTCCGTAGTTGCGGAGCGTAACGGAAAGCGGGACGCGGGCTGAGCCTTCGGGGCCGCTAACGATAGCGGCACGCCCCGCTAACGTTAGCGGCCCCGCTAGCGCCCCAAATCGCCTTTGATCAGGCCGCTAGCGGATAGCGGCCCACCTGCGGAAACCCCTGAGAACCCGCCCGGAGGGCCCCCGGTGACCCCCATCCTCCTTGCTATCGCCTGCCTGTTCGTCGTCACGCTCGGTTACGGCGGACTGTGTGCGGCCTCGCCGTTCGGCGACTGCCGCAAGTGCCGCGGCATGGGCCACGAACTCAAGACCGACCGCAAGGGACGGCTCAAGCGGGGCAAGGACTGCCGCCGCTGCAAGGCCACCGGCAAGCGCATCCGCGTCGGCCGCTGGCTCTACAACCGCTGGGCGCGCATCTACCGCGCCGGAACCGACACCCCTCGCCCGGAAGGCTTCCGATGATCCTCAATATCTCCGCCGTGCTGCTGTTCGGCGCCGCGTCCGCGTTCGCCGTCAAGACCAAGTCGGCCGGTGGCGGCGCCGCCCTGGTGCTGTTCCTGTTCGGCTTCTTCAGCGCCGGAACCGGCGCCTACGAGCCCATCCACAACCTCGTGCAGGCGTCCGCCGACGCCATCGCCCAGCTCGGCAAGTGACAGGAGACCGAGTCGTGAACGAACACGTCCCCGTCGTGCGGCCGGACACCGTGACCGCTGCCGCGTACGACCCGGCATCGCTGGAGCTGTACGCCCCCGCCCCGGCCGCCGTCGAACTGGCCGCCGACCGCGGCCCCGTGGTGTGGGTGCCCGACGCCTACGGCCGCATGGTCCCCATGCCCAAGCACCTCGCCCCGCCGCCCATACCCATGCCGGAGCCGCGAGACCTGACCCCGCTACCGCTGCTGGACCCGATCGCTCAGCGCTTCGTCGGCGCCGGGATCGGCGGAGGCGCCCTCGCGGCCGGCGTCGGCTGGGGCGTCGGCGAGGTCATCAACGCCGTCGCCGGATTCACCTCCGGCGCCGCGATGTGGATCGCCCTCGCCGTGCTTGCGTGGCGCATGCCTGTCCGTGCCATCACCGACGGTCGGCGCGGCAGCACTGTCCACATCCGCAAGGCCGTCATCAAGCGCAACCACTTCCACGGCTGACGTTCACCGGCGGCGCCGCTTCCTCGGGCGCGTGGCCGCGTGCTGGTCCCAGAGAAACCAGGCGATCACTTGAGCGATCAGAAGCGGCGACACGGTCCACAGCACCGACGCCCAGCTCTGCCCTGGCAGCAGGCTCACGAGCGCACCCATCCCCGCGAAACCCAGCACGCGCACGCCAATCTCAGACACGTGCCGCGTCCAACGACGTTCCCCCGGCCCTGCCGAAACGTCACCGGGCTCTTTCACTTGTTCCGTCATGCCACTCGCCCCCGAGAAAAGCGCAACCGTCCCCACGGCTCGCTGAGCCAAGGGCGGCCCCACCTCGCCAAAGACCGGGCCGCCCTGACCATCCAGCACTGTCACAAAGAACTGGAGACCTTCCAGCATGACGCAACCCATCCCCATCCGGCGAGTGGTCGACTCGCCGCCGCGCATCCTTGGCGCTCTGCGCCGGCGCGACACCGGCAGCGACCCGTGGGCCCCCGACGGCTACAGCAACGAACCCCCGTTCTGATCCCGCCAGGAGAGCCGTGTTCGAGATCCGCGTCATCTGCGACCCGGACGACGCCGACCGCGTCAGCGCCGCGCTGGCCGCCGCGTTCGCCACCGGCCCGGCACGCCAGTACCCGACCCGCGACGGCCGACGCACCCGGCTGTACGTCACCGCCGACCACCGCACCCCCGACACCGCCAAGACCACCGAAAGCGAGTGATCCACATGTCCGTGGGAGAGACCCCGCTCACCGTCATCGGCAACCTCACCGAGGACCCCGAACTGCGCTACACCCCAAGTGGCGCGGCCATGGCCAAGTTCACCGTCGCCTCGACACCGCGCAGCTACGACAAAACCACCGGCCAGTGGCAGGACGGCACCGCGATGTTCCTGCGCTGCACCGCGTGGCGCGACCTCGCCGAGCACGTCGCCGAGAGCCTGACCAAGGGCGCGCGTGTCGTCGTCACCGGCCGCCTGCGCCAGCACAACTGGCAGACGGACCAGGGGGAGAACCGCTCCATGCTCGCCCTGGAGGTCGACGACATCGGCCCCTCGCTGCGCTTCGCCACGGCCAAGGTCACCCGCGTCCAGCGCAACGGCAGCGCGCCCGCCCCGGCCCGCGACGCGTGGAACACGGGCGCCCCCGCCGCGACCGGCCCGGCCACGGGTGGATGGGGCACGCCGCTGGCCGGTGACGAGCCGCCGTTCTAGACACGCCCGGGGCGGCTGCCTCTCACCACAAGACCGCAGCCGCCCCGGTTCTCCGTGTCCCTTCGACAGAACAGGAGACCCCCAGAATGCCCTACCTGGACGGCCCTGCACAGCTCGCCGCTGCACTTGACGCAGCGTCGCGGGGCTGGCACGTCTTCCCCCTCATCCCCGGCGACAAGCGCCCCGCTGTCCGCGACTGGGAGAACCGCGCCACCACCGACGCGAAGCGCATCACCCGGTGCTGGACGCACGCCCCGTACAACATCGGCATCGCCACCGGCCCCTCCCGCTTGGTCGTCGTCGACCTGGACACCCCCAAGGACACCGATGACACCCCGCCGGCCGCGTGGGCCGAGTCCGGCGTGACCGACGGGGCCGACGTGCTCGCCGTCCTGTGCGAGCGCCACGGCCAGCCGTTCCCGGCCGACACGCACACCGTGCGTACCGGTCGCGGCGGGCTTCACCTGTACTTCGCCGCACCCGAGGGCGAGGAACTGCGCAACACACAGGGCAAGCTCGGCTGGAAGATCGACACCCGGGCAGGCGGCGGCTACGTCGTCGCCGCGGGCAGCGTCGCCCTGACCGGGCGGTACACGACTGCCTACCGCAGCCTTGTGGCGCCGCTGCCCGGTTGGCTCGCCGAGCTGCTTCGCCCGGCCCCGCTGCCCCCGCAGAAGCCGGTTACGGTCCCGCTGACCACGCGCGACCGGCGCGGCAAGTTCCTCACCGCCGCGCTCAACGCCGAGTTGACCCGCGTCACCACCTCCGGCGAACACCAGCACAACAACGCGCTGTACATCGCCGCCGTGGCGCTGGGACAGCTCGTTGCCGGGGGAGAGCTGGACGCCTACGAGGTGACCGAGAAGCTCACCGAGGCCGCGCTCAGCGTCGGCCAGGGCGAGCGCGAGGCACACCGCACCATCGCTTCCGGCCTGCGGGCCGGAGCCAACCGCCCCCGGAGCGTCGCGGCATGAGCGCCAACCCCATCCCCCCACTCCACCTGTACTCCGTCCCCACGGACCCCGGCGCGGCCCCCGAGGCACCGGTCAAGCGGGAGCGTCCCCGCACCGCGTGGACCGCCGATCAGCTCATGGCCGCCCACTTCCCGGAGCCGAAGTGGGCCGTGCCCGGCATCCTCGCCGAGGGCGTCAACCTGCTCGCCGGACCGCCCAAGGTGGGCAAGTCCTGGCTCTCCCTCGGGATCGCGCTCGCTGTCGCGGCCGGCGGGCACGCCTTCGACTCCGTGCCCGTCCAAGGCGGCCCGGTCCTCTACCTCGCCCTGGAGGACACGCCGCGCCGTCTCCAGACCCGCATGGGCAAGATCCTTGGCGGGCAGGCGGCCCCGGCCGGGCTGACCCTGGTCACCGAGTGTCCGCCCTTCCCTCAGGGCGGCAGCGAGGCCATCGCCGGGTGGCTGGACCGCAACCCGGACGCCCGCATGGTCGTCATCGACGTGTTCGCCAAGATGCGTGGCCCCGCCCCGCAGGGCGTCTCGCAGTACGACGCGGACTACGTCGCCGTCGGCTACGCCAAGCGGATCGCCGATCACTACGGCATCGCCGTGGTGCTCGTGCACCACGTCCGCAAGGCAGGCTCGGACGACTTCCTGACGGAGGTCTCCGGCACCAACGGCATCGCCGGAGCCGCGGACGCCACGCTCGTGCTGAAGCGGGCGCGCGGGCAGGCGGACGGCATCCTGCACGTCACCGGCCGCGACGTCGACGAAGCCGAGTACGCCCTGAAGTTCCAAGCCGCCTCCGGCGCCTGGCAGATGCTCGACGGCCCGGCCAGCGACCACACCATCGGCGACACCCGCGCGGCCATCCTCCGGTACGTCCGGGAGAACCCCGGCGTCCGGCCGCGGGACATCGTGGCCGCGCTGCCGGACATCGACGCGGACACTGTCCGCCGCTACTGCTCCCGCATGGCGGAGGCGGGACAGCTTACGAAGGGGGCCGGGGGTCGCTACTACCCGGACACCTCGCCCCCGGAGGTGTCCTAGGTGTCCGACTGTCCGATCACCCTGCCTGACCTGCACGGACGGGCCGGACACCCCCAGACCCGCAGTGTCCGACTGTCCGGCCCTCGCCACGCCAACGAATCCGGGAAGGGAGTGGAACGTGGCGCGTGACGAAATGCTCACCATCTCCGAAGTCATCGAGGAAATCGGAGTTCCTCTGTCGACCTTCCACCGTTGGCGCCAACTGAGGAAAGGGCCGAAGGCAATCAAGCTTCCGAACGGCTCTGTTCGCATTCGCCGTTCCGAGTTGGACCGCTGGATTGCCACGCTGGAGGAGACCGCGTGAGCAATCGCACGAACAGTGCGCCCGGGGGCGCTCACAACAGTGAGCGCCCCGACGGGAGCGAAGAACGAACCTTCTCGACCGACGTCCGTGTCTGGAAGGTCAGTAAGGTGTCCAGCAAATCGGCTCCGTACCAACTCCGTTGGATCGTTGCCGGTAAACGGCGTTACGCATCCTTTCCTACCTCCGCACTCGCCGAGAGTCGCCGATCCGAACTGTGGCAAGCAATGCGGAGGGGTGAGGCTTTCGATGTGGAATCGGGCCTGCCTGAGTCGGAAGTGCGACAGGCTGAAGCGGCGGCAGTCGCAAAGGCTCAGGCGAAAGCAGATCCAACCTGGTGGGAATTCTCGCGCGAGTTCATGAAGCGCCGTTGGCGTACCGCCGCGGCAAAGACGCGAGAGGGTTTTGCCGACAGCCTCGCCGCTGCGGCCCTCGGAATGCTGAAGGACGCGGCGGGTGCACCGGAACTCCAGGCAGTGAGACGTGCCGTGAGGTGGTCCGTCGTACCGGCTCACGAGAGTGAGGAACCTCCGCCGGACCTGGAAAAGGTCTGCGCGTGGCTAGCGGAGAACTCCCTCCCACTCTCAGCGCTTAAGGAGTCCGGCATCGCCGAAGACGTGCACTACCGACTTGCCTATCGACTTGACGGGAAGTTGGCCGCCAAAGACACCTACAAGCGGCGGCGGCGCTGCTTCAACGCGGCCATGGCGTACGCGGTGCAAAAGGGCTACCTGGACGAGAACCCGATCACCAACATTGAACGGCCCGCTACTGCCGCCAGGGGCTCGATCGATCCACGGGTTCTCATGAACGCCGTACAGGGGCGGGAGTTCCTTACCGCCGTCTCCTACGTCGGATCGGTGCACAGGAACCGGGGGAGACGGCTGGTCGCATTCTTCGGCTGCATCCTGTACGCCGCGATGCGCCCGGCGGAGGTCGTGGGGCTACGACTCGATGACTGCTATCTGCCGGAGAAGGGTTGGGGGGTGCTCACCCTTCGGGAGACGCGCCCCGTGTCGGGCAAGAAGTGGACGGACACCGGCGAACGGCACGACAAGCGAGGGCTGAAGATGCGGGACCCCGAGGCGGACCGTCCGGTGCCGATTCCGCCCGTCCTTGTGGCGATGCTCCGAGAGCACGTGAAGGAGTTCGGTACCGCAGCCGATGGTCGGTTGTTCCAGAACGAGCGGGGCGGACTGGTGGGCACGTCCAGCTACTGGCGCGTCTGGCAGGAGGCTCGCCCCCTCGCGTTCCCGCCGCACAAGGTCGCATCGCCGCTCGCTCGGAAGCCGTACGACGGGCGCGCGACCTGCATCACGGACTGGCTCCGCTCCGGCCTCCCCGTGGCGGAGGTGGCGCGACGCGCCGGCACCTCCCCGGAGGTCATCGACCGCCACTACGCGGGTCTGGTCGACAACAGCGAGGAGGAGAACAACAGGAAGATCGAAAAGACCATGGGTTGGGGGCCGTCGGGTGCCGAGTGAGCCGCGCGTGGATCACGCACTCCTCACGCACAACCAGTGAGAGAGAGTGAGAAAGGGCGGGAGTCAGTGAGACTGACTCCCGCCCTCTTCTGTCGACATCCGCCCTGGTCAGGTCTCGTTTCAACCTTCTGACCGGCGAGTGCCCCCGGCAGGATTCGAACCTGCGCACACGGCTCCGGAGGCCGTTGCTCTATCCCCTGAGCTACGGGGGCGTGTCGGTCGCGGTGATCGCGGCGACGGGTAGAACACTACCAGTTCCCGGGGGGTGGTCATGAACCGGTTTCCCACCAGAAGCCCTGCCCGGGTCCACCTCGTGGGCCCCGTGTCGCTCGTGCGGGGTGGAAGTCGGGAAAACCCGGACGCGGTGGCCGGTGCGGACCTACTCTCGAGTTGTGCCAGGCGCATCGGGCCGGGTGCTTGTTGTGGACGACAACAAGGTCATCCGGCAGTTGATCAGGGTCAACCTCGAGCTGGAGGGCATCGAGGTCGTGACCGCGGCCGACGGTGCCGAGTGTCTTGAAGTGGTGCATCGGGTACGGCCCGACGCCGTGACGCTCGACGTGGTCATGCCGAGACTCGACGGGCTGCGCACCGCCGCACGGCTGAGGGAAGATCCGCTCACCCGCCACCTGCCGCTCGCCATCATCAGTGCCTGCAGCCGGCACGAGGTGGAGAACGGGCTCGACGTGGGGGTCGACGCCTTCCTGCCCAAGCCGTTCGAGCCCGGTGAGCTGGTGCGGCTCGTGCGGCAGCTGCTGAGCGGGCGGCCGGCGCCGGGGCGGGATGGGGCCCGGATCAGGAGGGGGCCGCGCATCCCCGTCACCGGCGACGGGGACGTCGTCGGGGAGAGCGAGACGGCCGCCGGGCACTCCGGGGCGTGAGAACCTCCCCCATACGACTACGTCACGTACGACTACGTCACGTCTACGTCGCATACCCGGCGCTCCAGACAGTCCGCATCCGGCGCTGAGAGCGTCCACATCTCGGGACCCCGCCCAAACCGGCTCGCATACCCGCCCCCCTCCTCGCCTACGCTTGTCCCGTGACCCCCGTCGAGCTCTCCCGCACCGTGCTGCGCGCGGTGCGCTGTGCTGTCGACGAGGGGGAACTGAGGGTGGCCGTTCCCGAGCGTGCTCAGGTCGGGCCGCCGGGGCCGGGAGGGTGCGGGGACTACGCCACCAGCATCGCCCTCCAGCTGGCCAAGCCTGCCGGACAGCCGCCGCTGCGGGTGGCGGAAGTACTGCGGTCGCATTTGCTGCGCACCGGTGCCGTCGCCGACGTCGTCGTCACCGGGCCCGGGTTTCTCAACATCAGCCTGCCGGACGACGCCACGGCCGCCCTGGTCGAAGAGATTCTGCGGGCCGGTGTGCGTTACGGGCACAGCGACGCCTTCGCGGGGCAGGTCTTCCGGCTCAGGGCGCCGGACGAGGTCCGTGCCGTCACGTACGTCGACGTCCTGGCCCGGATTCTGCGGTCCCAGGGTGCTGTCGTCCGTGCCGAGGGCGAGAGCGGGAACGGAAGCGGCGGCCTTCGGCCCGAACGGCCCGACTGGGTGGACGTGCTCGGCCTTCGCCTCGAAAGCACCGAAGAGCGCAATGAACCTGCTACTCCCACCACCCCCCAGGTCCACACCCTCCCCATCCGCCCCGTCCCCGCCCCCGGCGACCCCCTCCCCCTCGGCCGGGACGCCGGCCGCTGGGCGCTGCTGTACCCGGCGCCGCACGACCGCCCCCCTCTCACCGCCGAGCATCTGAGCCAGCGCGAGGGCAACCCCCTCTTCCGTGTCCGTTACGCGCACGCCCGTACCCGGGCCCTGCTGCGCAACGCCGCCGACCTGGGGTTCCGGCCCGAGCCGGGACCGGTGACGGACCCGGCGGCACCGGAGCTGCTCGCCGTCCTCGGCGACCACCCCCGCATCCTGCGGGCCGCCGCCGACCGGCGTGCGCCCGACCGACTCGCCCGGCATCTCGTCACCGTCGCCGATGCCCTGCAGCCGCTGCTGCCCACCGTCCTGCCCCTCGGTGCGGAGAAACCCTCGGCCGCCCACCGTGCCCGGCTGGCCCTCGCCGAAGCCGCCGGGACGGTGCTGGCCGGCGGCCTGTCCCTGCTCGGCATCGACGCACCCGACCATCTCTAGGAAGCCCAAGACCCGTCATGAGCCGTTCCGCACACCCCGCCGGGCCCCGTCACGCCGACGTCCTCCCCGAGGGGCACTACCTCGCGCCCCCCGCCGATCTGAACGCCCTCGACGCGAAGGTGTGGGCGCAGACCGTCACCCGCAACGCCGACGGTGTCCTCACCGTCGGCGGTATCGACGTCAAGCGGCTGGCCGAGGAGTTCGGCACCCCGGCCTACATCCTCGACGAGACCGACTTCCGGGCCCGGGCACGGGCCTGGCGCACCGCCTTCGGCAACGACGCCGATGTGTTCTACGCCGGCAAGGCGTTCCTCTCCCGCGCCGTGGTGCGGTGGCTGAACGAGGAGGGGCTGAACCTCGACGTCTGCTCCGGCGGTGAGCTGACCACCGCGCTGTCCGCCGGGATGCCCGCCGAGCGGATCGCCTTCCACGGCAACAACAAGTCCGCCGACGAGATCGAGCGGGCCATCCGGGCCGGTGTGGGGCGGATCGTGCTCGACTCGTTCCTGGAGATCGCGCGGGTGGCGCACATCGCGCAGTCGCTGGGCAAGCGGCAGCGGGTGCAGATCCGGGTCACGGTCGGTGTGGAGGCGCACACCCACGAGTTCATCGCGACCGCACACGAGGACCAGAAGTTCGGCATTCCGCTGGCGGACGGGCAGGCCGCCGAGGCGGTGCGGCGGGCACTGCAGCTGGAGGGGCTGGAGCTGATCGGGATCCACAGCCACATCGGGTCGCAGATCTTCGACATGTCCGGCTTCGAGGTGGCGGCCCACCGGGTCGTGGGGCTGCTGAAGGACATCCGGGACGAGCACGGGGTCGAACTGCCCGAGATCGACCTCGGCGGCGGGCTCGGCATCGCGTACACCAGCGACGACGACCCCCGTGAGCCGCACGAGATCGCCAAGGCGCTCACCGAGATCGTCACCCGTGAGTGTGAGACCGCGAAGCTGCGCACCCCCCGGATCTCGGTGGAGCCGGGGCGGGCCGTCGTCGGGCCGACCGCGTTCACGCTGTACGAGGTCGGGACGATCAAGCCGCTGGACGGGCTGCGCACGTATGTGTCGGTCGACGGCGGCATGTCGGACAACATCCGTACCGCGCTGTACGACGCCGAGTACAGCGTGGCGCTGGCCTCCCGCACCTCGGACGCGGGGCCGATGCTCAGCCGGGTGGTCGGCAAGCACTGCGAGAGCGGTGACATCGTGGTGCGGGACGCCTTCCTGCCGGCCGATCTGGCGCCGGGTGACCTCATCGCCGTACCGGCGACGGGGGCGTACTGCCGGTCGATGGCCAGCAACTACAACCATGTGCTGCGTCCGCCCGTCGTCGCGGTGAAGGACGGCGAGGCGCGCGTGATCGTCCGGCGGGAGACGGAGGAGGATCTTCTCCGGCTGGACGTCGGATAGCGGCCGGGAAACATAGCGGCCAGAAAACAGAACAGGGTCGGCGAGGGCCGCGGTGAAGGATCTTGGTAAAAGATCTGCGGTCTTCGAGGCTGTGAAAATGAAATACATGTCTCACGATCCGGACGAAGGGCAGAAAGTCCCGTCCGGTGAGTGAGACTGGTGCAACCGAGACGGTAATCAGGAAACGAGGTCGGATGATGCGTACGCGTCCGCTGAAGGTGGCGCTGCTGGGCTGTGGAGTGGTCGGCTCAGAGGTGGCGCGCATCATGACGACGCACGCCGACGACCTCGCCGCCCGCATCGGCGCCCCGGTGGAGCTCGCCGGGGTGGCCGTACGGCGGCCGGACAAGGTGCGCGAGGGCATCCCCGCGGAGCTGATCACCACCGACGCGACCGCGCTGGTCAAACGCGGCGACCTGGACGTCGTCGTCGAGGTCATCGGCGGGATCGAGCCCGCCCGCAGCCTGATCACCACCGCCTTCGAGCACGGCGCCTCCGTCGTCTCCGCCAACAAGGCCCTGCTCGCCCAGGACGGTGCCGCGCTGCACGCCGCGGCCGAGGAGCACGGCCGGGACCTCTACTACGAGGCCGCCGTGGCCGGTGCCATCCCGCTGATCCGGCCGCTGCGCGAGTCCCTCGCCGGTGACAAGGTCAACCGCGTCCTCGGCATCGTCAACGGCACGACGAACTTCATCCTCGACAAGATGGACACCACGGGGGCCGGCTACCAGGAGGCCCTCGACGAGGCCACCGCGCTGGGCTACGCCGAGGCCGACCCCACCGCCGACGTCGAGGGCTTCGACGCCGCCGCCAAGGCCGCCATCCTCGCCGGCATCGCCTTCCACACCCGGGTGCGGCTCGACGACGTCTACCGCGAGGGCATGACCGAGGTGACCACCGCCGACTTCGCGTCCGCGAAGGAGATGGGCTGCACCATCAAGCTGCTCGCCATCTGCGAGCGGGCCGAGGACGGCGCGTCCGTCACCGCGCGCGTGCACCCCGCGATGATCCCGCTCAGCCACCCGCTGGCCTCGGTGCGCGGCGCGTACAACGCCGTCTTCGTCGAGTCCGACGCCTCCGGGCAGCTGATGTTCTACGGCCCCGGCGCGGGCGGTGCGCCCACCGCCTCCGCGGTGCTCGGCGACCTCGTCGCGGTGTGCCGCAACCGGCTCGCCGGGGCGACCGGACCCGGCGAGTCCGCCTACGCCGCGCTGCCCGTCTCGCCGATGGGCGAGGTCGTCACGCGGTACCACATCAGCCTGGACGTGGCCGACAAACCGGGCGTGCTCGCCCAGGTCGCGACCGTGTTCGCGGAGCACGGTGTCTCGATCGACACGGTGCGCCAGCAGGGCAAGGACGGGGAGGCCTCCCTCGTCGTCGTCACCCACCGTGCGTCCGACGCGGCCCTCGGCGGCACCGTCGAGGCGCTGCGCAAGCTCGACACCGTGCGCGGTGTCGCCAGCATCATGCGGGTTGAAGGAGAGTAGCCAGCAATGACCCACCAGTGGCGCGGAATCATCGAGGAGTACCGGGACCGGCTGCCGGTATCCGACACCACGCCGGTCGTCACGCTCCGCGAGGGCGGCACGCCGCTCGTGCCCGCGCAGGTGCTCTCCGAGCGCACCGGCTGCGAGGTCCACCTCAAGGTCGAGGGCGCCAACCCGACCGGGTCCTTCAAGGACCGCGGCATGACCATGGCCATCTCCAAGGCCAAGGAGGAGGGCGCGAAGGCCGTCATCTGCGCCTCCACCGGCAACACCTCGGCGAGCGCCGCCGCGTACGCGGTGCGCGCCCAGATGGTGTCTGCGGTGCTGGTGCCGCAGGGCAAGATCGCCCTCGGCAAGATGGGCCAGGCCCTGGTGCACGGGGCGAAGATCCTCCAGGTCGACGGCAACTTCGACGACTGCCTCACGCTGGCTCGCGCGCTGAGCGAGAACTACCCCGTGGCGCTGGTCAATTCGGTCAATCCGGTGCGTATCGAGGGGCAGAAGACCGCCTCCTTCGAGATCGTGGACATGCTGGGCGACGCCCCCGACATCCACGTCCTGCCGGTGGGCAACGCGGGCAACATCACCGCCTACTGGAAGGGGTACCGCGAGTACGCCGCCGACGGCCCTGCCACCCGCACCCCGCGCATGTGGGGCTTCCAGGCCTCCGGTTCGGCGCCGATCGTGCGCGGCGAGATCGTCAAGGACCCCTCGACCATCGCCACCGCCATTCGCATCGGCAACCCCGCCTCCTGGCAGTACGCGCTCGCCGCGCGCGACGAGTCGGGCGGTCTGATCGACGAGGTGACGGACCGTGAGATCCTGCGGGCCTACCGGCTGTTGGCCTCGCAGGAGGGCGTCTTCGTGGAGCCCGCCTCCGCCGCGTCGGTCGCCGGTCTGCTGAAGGCCGCCGAGCAGGGCAAGGTCGACCCGGGCCAGCGCATCGTGTGCACCGTCACCGGCAACGGCCTGAAGGACCCCGACTGGGCCGTCGCCGGCGCCCCGCAGCCGGTCACCGTCCCGGTGGACGCCGCCACGGCGGCCGAGCGGCTCGGGCTGGTCTAGGGCCTGTCGTTTGGATCAGCCCGCGGGCGCGGGGTCTGGCACGCGCATCTGCGGCGTTGTCGTCGGTTGCC